>JAQBPC010000437.1 GCA_028287725.1 Chloroflexota bacterium
CGCGTCACAGGGGCAGTGTCGCTAGGAGGTACATTGTCTCACGTTCCGGAGGCGTGCGACTGAACACAGTACAGTAGTGTCACCCTGATAACGGGCACCTGCTGAACGTGTCTCGAGCATGCGCCTATCCGTGCATCTCCAGAGGGCAGGTCCCTGGAGGAGTGATGTGCCCTTCTATCGACGGTCGGTACATCCTGTATCCTGTGAGGGTACGAAAATATGCCGTAGGGTTTTGGGAGTAACAGCATGACGCGGGACGTGGTAGCGGATCTGGCGGCGCGGATACGTGACGTGCAGGATTTCCCGATACCCGGCATCCTCTTCAAGGACATCACGCCGATCCTGCAGGATGCGGACAGCTTCCATGACTCTATTGAGCTCCTGGCTGCCCTCTACGACCCTGCCAGCTACGACGTCATCGTCGGTATGGAGTCGCGCGGCTTCGTGTTCGGTGCGGCGGTCGCCTATAAGCTACACTGTGGATTCGTGCCGGTGCGGAAACCCGGGAAGTTACCCGCGGAGAAAATCTCCGTGGAGTACGCGCTGGAATATGGCACGAACACACTGGAGATGCACGGCGATGGCATCGTACCCGGTCAGCGCGCCCTGCTGCTGGACGATCTCCTCGCCACCGGGGGTACGTGCCGTGCCGCCATTGAGCTGGTAGAGCGACTGGGCGGCATCGTCGTAGGAACGGCGTTCCTGGTCGAGCTTGAGTTCCTCCACGGCCGCGAGCGAATCGGCAACTACCCGGTGAAAAGCGTCCTGCGCTTCTAAGGCGCAGCCATCCAAACGCCAGGAACACTCCGGATCGGGCGAATGTGGCGGACGGAACGGATGAGGGACTTTTAGCGCACGCGCCAGGTGATGCGTCCGCGAGTCAAGTCGTAAGGGGAAAGTTCAACGCGTACGATGTCGCCAAGTACCACGCGGACGTAGCGCTGGCGCATTTTTCCGGCGAGATGGGCGAGCACCTTATGCCCGTTCTCCAACTCCACCATAAAGTTCGTATTGGGCAAGGCTTCGATTACCGTACCCTCGAGCTCCAGGACATTGTCCTTCTTCTTCAAGCAACAGCCTCCTCGATAAGACCCTAATAAGGGCACTTCTACACATAAGATTATAGCCCTGCCGTTATGGATGGGCAACCTGGATACGGCAGGACTCGGTGGTCGGGCCCCTCCAATTCTATATACGGATCATCGACTTATCCGGATCTTTCTAACCGGTTTCAACAGCGTCGCACCAGAGTAGACGGCTGCGCATGCGACGGTAATCACATCCCCATACCCCAAAGTTATTAGAAAATATGTGCTATTATTTTGGGGTAGCACAATACTCCGCGTGACCCCTGGAAGGAGTACCGCCCATGGCAACGCTCACCTCAATACACACGACCGGGCCGAGTGCAACCGCCGATCAGGTTGACACCTACATTGCGCAGTATCGACCAGTTGGCCCGGTGGAAATGTTCCTGGTCCGGCGTCTGGCCACGCAGGCCGCACGTTACGAGCAGGCTTCCGCGGCGCTCGCCGGCCTCCTGGCCAACACGGAGCCTCAGGCGGAGCTCGACGAGCCGTGGCCGGCTGCGGACGACGCTCGTGACGGTACCGACAGCGAGGGCCCGCCGGCCTGGAAGGTTGAGGTAGGCGCGTACCCCTCCGAGCCGCCCTTACGCGGAACCTTGCCGCTGACGTATCCTGAGCCGGTCCGCCGCACCGTTTCCTACGCACCGCTACCGTATCGCGCCGGCATCGTGCGGCGGCAGCGGGAGACGGCGGAACGGGAATTCGATGCTACGCTGCGCGAGCTGCGAAAGCTGCAGGCAAGGCGTATCGGTGGCGCGGGCTCGGCGCTCGCTGCGCGGTCAAATTCCGCCGGCTTGCATATTCTACGCTGACGTCAGCGCACGGCGCGCCTTCCTGGTGATCCGCCGTAGGCGAGCAGCCACTCACGTACGCCCACGTGCTATCTGCTGCGTCGTGAGTGTGTAGAAGGTGGTCTTGAACGCCGGGCACACGCTATTTTGCAAGGTCTGCAGCTCGCCGTGCGGATACTCGCGTTGCACCAGCGGCAGAAAGTAGCCCCTGTCGCCGTCGGGCACAATATAGGTGATTGCCGTCTGTCCGCTGCCGGCAGCCGGGGGCCAGAAGCGTGCCGATCCAGGCCCTGTTGTCCTTACCACGGGACCGAGCGGCTGCCAGAGCGCGGGGTTATTGGCCGGGCCCGAGGCGGCATCGTACTCCACCGGCGGCGGCACGTGGTACAGCCATGTGTAGAGCCAGTTCTGAAAGGAATGGCTAACCAGGAAATACGCGCGGTGCGGCCCCAGCGCGTTCACCTTTTCCGCTATCAGCACGCCTTCATCAGTCTCTTGCGAGAGCACCTGGAACTGTGCCGCGAGGACGCTGCAGTCGGTAAGTTGCGCGGCAACTCGATGAATGTTGGCGCCGGCGCCTGCCACGCTGATCGCCAGCAGGGCCGCGAGGGCCCAGCGCATACTCCGCCACGTCAGGCGTATTACCGCGAACCCGCGGTCAAGCACGCAGGCGGCAGCCAGAAACAAGGCGGGCACGGCGCCGCCCAGGCGATAGGTATCCAGCCAATACCCCTGAACGGCGGAAGCTACGCCGAAAGAAATCAGCAACGCGGGCACGATCAGCAGGTTTTGCGGCCGGCGCCAGTAGACCACCGCATAGAGCAGACCGAGCAGGACAAGCATCGCGGTAAGTGCATCCAGCAGGCCGTTATGCGAGATACGGACGGCCGCGTAGCCACTATCCATCCGCGGCGCCGCCAGCACGGTGTCCATCAACCGGCCGGCAGGGTCAAGGAGGCCGGCCAGTGCTGTCAGCGGATTGTGCTTCAAGGCTACTTCGAAGTCGTGTGCGTCGATATTGCCATTCCCGTAGAGTAGGTCCGTATTACTGATAACGGTGCTCGCAAACGGCGCGGCCACCATCAGGAAGCCCAGCCCGAAAGCGACCAGCAGGCGCAGGCGATCGCGCGGCGGGCGCACTCCCCGGATAACGAAAGGGGCCAGGAGCACGATGGCCGGTAGTGGCAGGAGCCGGCTCACGCCATAGCAGTAGAGACAAAGGGCCAGAACGGCGCCGCCTGCCGCGGCGGCCGTAAACCGGCCGCGTCTGACGGCATACGCCAGCAAGCCGAGACCAAGGGCCTGGAAGACGGCCCCATTCATCCAACCAAAGGCAAAGAGACTCAGCATGACCGGCCAGTAGGCGAAGCCCAGCAGCGTGGCGGCACAAAGGCCGGGCGCGACGCCGACGAACTGGCGCGCAAACACATAGAACGCGGGTACGAGCATAGTGCCTTCGATCACCAGGGGTATACGGAGCGAGAGTAGGCTCGTGCCGAAGAGGGCAAAGCTCGCCGAAATTGGCTGGAAGAACGACACCGCACCGGTCGAGATCTGGTACAGCGGCCATGGACCCGTGCTGTGCGCCAGATTCCAGGCACTCAGGGCTGTGTCGACTTCATCGGTCTGCATGCCATGCAGTAGTGGGTACTGAAGGATTATCCAGAAGCGTAAGACCAAGCTCGCGCACGTGACGATGGCCAGCAGCGCGAGCTCGACGCGCCGTTGCCTGATGCTCGCGCCCAGTGCCCGCAGTTGCCGGCCAAGGCCCTGTCCCCGCAGCCGCCCTTCGCCGTACCAGGCCAACAGCAACGCGAGTGGGTAGAGCAACAATGACCAATCGATGTACGGATCCCGGTAAAAATGAACGGCAGTACCAATAGCCAGCAGCGCGGCGAGCAAGAGCGCGCGAAGCCCGTACCGCGTCCGAACAGCCATGGCGGTTCCCACATCATCGGAAACCGTGGCGACAGGCAGCGGCGCCAGACGAAATGCGTCGATCATACTGAACAGCGCGGCAGCGGCAGTTGGAATGGCCAGCCAGGCCGCACCAACCGACAACAGGTATAGTGTTCCCCAGCTGCAGACCAGCGCCAGGAGGAGCAGCACGCCAGGGTACCGATCCATCGAGATCTTCAATGCCGCGCCCTCCGGAAGAGCGGATTCATGCTACAGCTACTTCTTAGCGCTTGGTTTAACGCGTCTTGGCAAGTGTTGGCGGCAGAGCGGCATCGATGTTACCGCAAATGATCGCTGCCTTCATGCGCGCGCGGCGGAAACTTCAGGGCCCCAGCCAGATGGGCGGCGCACGAGGGCCTGGCTACCAGATGCGCGACGGTGCGTAA
>JAQBPC010000441.1 GCA_028287725.1 Chloroflexota bacterium
AAACACAACCGTGGACCACAGGTACCGGTAACAGACGCTGGACGCTCGTCGCCATGTGCTTTGGCCTGTTCATGGCACTCATCGACGTCACCATTGTCAACGTTGCGCTGCCGACCATCCAGAAGGACCTGCACACGAGTTTCTCGGACCTGCAGTGGGTGGTAAATGCCTACGTGCTCTCCCTCGCTGTGCTCATTGTGACGGCGGGACGGCTCGGCGATATCTTCGGCCGCAGGCGTGTGTTCGCTATCGGCCTGGGCATCTTCTCGCTGGGATCGCTACTCTGCGGGCTTTCTGACCGAATCACAATCGGATCGTTGTCACCTTCCACTGTGCTGTTTACGGCTCGCGCCATCCAGGGGATCGGCGGGGCAGCGATATTTCCCCTCTCGCTCGCGATTATTTCGGTTACTTTTCAGGGCCAGCAGCGCGGCCAGGCAATTGGAATCTGGGGCGCTGTCGGTGGTCTTGCCACGGCGATTGGTCCACTTATCGGCGGCCTCCTGGTCCAGACAGTTGGCTGGCAGTGGATCTTCTTTATCAACGTGCCAATCGGTATTGCCGGTATCGCCACCACGCTCTGGGCGGTCAGGGAATCGCGCGATGAGCGAGCCTCCCGCAGCATCGATTTCTTTGGATTGGTGACGGTCACGGTCTCCGCGTTTTGTTTGGTGCTGGGGCTAATCGAGGGAAATGATCAAGGCTGGACCTCCAGTTTCATCATCACCCTATTTGTTATTTCCGCCATCGCACTTATTGCCTTCATCCTGGTCGAGCTGCGGCTGAAGCATCCCATGGTCGACCCGAGGCTCTTCAAGAACTTAAGCTTCACCGGCTCGGCAATTGCCGGATTCGCGCTCAGCGCCGGCATGTTCTCGCTGTTCTTCTTTCTTGCGCTCTATTTGCAGAACTCGCTCCATTTCACAGCGCTTGAAGCGGGCGTCCGCTTCCTCCCGCTGAGTGCCTGTACGTTCTTTGCCTCTCCAATTTCCGGCCGCTTTACTGAGAAAATCGGTGGGAAGACGCTGATTACACTTGGCCTCTCGCTGCTCGCCATAGCCGTGCTGCTGTTCGCGCGCATCACGCCGCAGGACACCGCAAACGACTGGACCGTGCTGCTGCCGGGAATGATCGTCGGTGGGATCGGGATGGGGCTCACGCTACCGCCGCTTGCCACCGTATCCGTGAGCACCGTTGGGCGCGCTCGCGCGGGCATGGCCTCTGGGTCAAACGTGATGGTGCGCCAGATCGGCAATGCGTTTGGCGTGGCATTCCTGGGCGCGATCCTCACAAGCAGATATAACGCCTATCTCCACGACAAAATAACCGCACTCTCTGCGCCCGGCTTCAGTGCCCAGGCGAGGGCAGCCGCCATTGCCGGGCTGCAAAAGGCAGGCACGATTCCCGGCAGCCAGGGTCTCACGGGTAACAATCCGTTACTTGCCAGATACCGCCGGCAGCCGAGCTTCCCTGCGCTGCAGCATATCGCGCACGATGCATTCGTCAATGGATTGCTCGACATATTTTATGTAGCCGCAACGATACTGGCGATTGGCGCCGTAGCAAGTGTCACGCTTATCAGGAAAAAGGATCTGTATCGGGAGGAAGGGTCGCCGAGTGCGCAGCCTGTCGCGGCGCACTGACGGCGATGCTATCGACTATTGAAGCCTGTGCCCGAGTTGTCGAGCTAGGCCCATGTGTGACCAACAGTTTCTAACTATCGTTTAGCGGAAGAGGAGATCAGTACTTCAGCCCATCCGGGAGCAATGTTGCATCCGAACACTGTGCGTGAGAGGCGCGTGGGGCCTTTCACCGAGCGTGCCACACTAGAAAGTGAGAGTCATGATGGCGGCAATCCTGAGAGATCGTCGGCAAGTGCCATCTATGACAGGCCGCGAACGGCCGAACTGGTTTATTTTCGCCATACAGATTCTCCTCGTCGCATCCGTCGAACTAGGGGACGACCTGATACGCGGCATGGTTACGGCACACGATCCGCGCGTTGGTATGGCGAATGCGCTGCGGGTCGAGAATTTTGAAGCTGCGCATGGTATCTGGCTAGAACCGCAGATGCAGCTGTTTTTCAGGGAGCCACATCAGATACTGGGACTGACGCTGCATTGGTCTATGGCAGCTACGGCCGTAAACCTGATGTATACCTTCGGTCATGTCCTGATAACGCTTGGGTTTGCGCTCTGGCTATACCTCTACCGCCGGCCCTTGTTCGGCTTTGTTCGAAACGCGTTCTTTCTGACGAATGCGCTGGCGTTGGTTGGCTACGAGACGTTTCCCACGGCCCCACCGCGCCTCACCGTGGGCTTGACGTACCAGGGCCATCCATTCCACTTCATCGATACGCTGTATCAGGTACTCGGCGCCAATGGCAAGATCGAGGGCAGCCAGCTGGGCTACAACGAATTTGCCGCGATGCCGAGCCTGCACATTGGATGGGCGCTGCTGGTGGGATTGGTTTTGGTGTGCACAGTCCGTTCCCCGCTGGTACGGGCTCTCGCGGTTATCTACCCGCTGTTGATGTTGGTTACGGTGGTTGTGACCGGCAACCACTATCTCATGGACGCTGCCGGGGCGGCTGTCGCAGTTGCCGGCGCCCTGCTACTTGCGCTGGTGCTGCAAGCATACTGCAGTCACAGAGGATCGCTCGCAGGTGCTTGTCGCCATCTCTGGCGAGTGCGATTTGGTGTTTTGCCTGCCGACAGTCTGGCACAGGAGCCGGACGTTCTCCATCACGCGTCGCCGCACCTTGCTGCGTAGACTGAGTCCCTTTCATTGCGTCGACTTTCAATAATCGCGCAATGCATAGGGCTCAGTCTGCCGTGCTAATCAGGTCCCGGATCGCGGGCGCCGATATCGGCCTGCTTAGATAGTAGCCCTGTGCCGCATCGCACCCTAGTTGGGCGAGAAGGTCTAGTGCCCTCTGGTTTTCCACGCCTTCGGCCAGGATGCTCTGCCCCAAGTTGTGGCCAAGCTCGATAATCGCCTTCACGATTACGGCGTCGTTGGCTTTGTCGGCGAGGTGTGTGACAAATGATTGGTCAATCTTGATGCAATGGGCCGGTAGCCTCTGCAGATATGCGAGCGACGAGTAACCCGTACCGAAGTCGTCGATTGCAAGCCGGATACCCATGTTGCTTAGTCGTGTCAGTACGACCATCGCTCCCGATGGGTCCTCCATAATCGCACTCTCGGTAATCTCCAGTGTCAGACGGTTCGGAGGCACGAGGTATTCGAGCAGCAGATCGACGATAGTAGAGGCGAGGTTGGCATCGTGTAACGTCCTTGTAGACAGATTGACGGCGACCTGAAGATCGTGACCCTCTTTTCGCCATTCGCCACATTGGCGAATGGCCTCTTTCAGGACCCAAATTGTCATTGGTTTGATAGCGCCCGTGCCTTCTGCCAGCTGAATGAATTGTTCGGGGGGAATTAAGCCACGGACCGGGTGCCGCCACCTGACCAGGGCCTCGACTCCGATCATTTTGCGGTCTGACATCCGTATTTGCGGTTGGTACTCAAGGAAAAGCTGCCCTAGCTCAATTGCGCGGCGCAGCTCGCCCGAGAGCGACAACCGATCAGGGCTATGCAAGTCCTGCTTTCCTGTGTAGACCGCGAACCCGTCATGCGCGTTCTGCGCCGCGGACATGGCAATGTCTGCACGGCGAAGCAATGTGCCCGCGTCTGTCCCATGGTCGGGGCTCAGCGCAATGCCGATGCTGACATCCACTTCGAATGACTGGTCCACCACCTCGAATGGCGATTCTACTGCCTTCAAAATGCTTCGCGCTACCGAGGTAGCCTGGGCGAAGCCGGATTGGCGAAGCAGAACGCCGAATTCGTCACCCCCTATGCGGCCAAGCAATACATTCGGGCCCACCGCACCGGCCAGGCGACTCGCCAGCTGCCGGACCAATATGTCCCCGCTCTTATGTCCCAGCGTGACATTGATTTCGCGAAAACGATCGATGTCCAGCAGGAGGAGAACCGTCGCATCGCTGGTCGCCGTAGCCTTAAGAGCCTGGTCCAGGGCGTCCTGGAAAGTTGAGCGATTGACCAAGCCCGTGAGCGAATCGTAAAACGCTTGGTGCTCGAGCGCGTGCGTCGCTTTCTTGTGATGTGTGACATCGAGCACACTCATTACGACTTGTACGGTGCTGCCGAGTTCGTCGCATATTGGCGCGGCATCAATCTGCACCCATCGTGCCTCGCCATCTGCCGTCCGCAGTCGCAGAACTCGACCATGTACCGCCTGCCCGGTACATATCGCGGTCTGCGGGGGAAAGTCCGCAAGGTCCAGCGCCGCGCCGGCTTCGTCATGCAACCCTATGACTATGTCCTGCAACGATGCTGTGGCCCCTGCCGGTATGATTATCGACGCCGCTGCATTTGCCCATAGCTGCCGGCCCTGAGCATCAAACAGCGCAATGCCACAAGGTGAGGCTTCCTGCATTGCTCGTAGCTGCGACTCAGATACTGCCAGGTCGCGCATCAACCTGCGCTCGACCGTGCAGTCATTGAACATGAGAATTGCGCCAATTATCCGCTGTTGGCCATCGCGAAGCGGCGCCGAATAAATCTGAAGGCAGCGGTCTGGCGCTTCTCCTCCGGTTAGATCGCAGAACACTTCGAAGTTGTGGAGCAGCTCGCCGCGTAGGGCGCGCATGCTCGGGCGTTGCCACGGCTCGAGCCTCCTGAACCCGCTTCCATCGCGCACAAAGTAGCTCACAGCGCCAACATCGACAAGCCCTTGATCTGCTCCTGGGCCGTAGCCAATGGCACGCGCCGCCTCGTTCCTGTACATGATGTGCCGATGCTCGTTATAGACCACGACACCACCGGGCAACTGATCGACCACAGCGGCGAGTTGCGGGCCGAGGAGCCTTGAGGTTTGGACTATCTGGGCGGCCTCGGAAGCGCGCCGAGCGCGATTATAAACAGACGCCAGTATGGAGCCAACAAGCTCCTGCGTGGCGAGTTGGCGCGGTCCCGGTGCGCCCATCAGGCGGCGGTAGACTGTAAAAACGCCCAACGTGCGCCCAGCGCTGCTCACAACAGGGACTGCCCAAACCGATCGTAGACCCAGCGGAGCAGCCAACATGCGAAATGGTTCCCAGTCTGGGTCATCCATGAGATCGGAAGTAATGGCCGTCGCTCCCGTGAGTATGGCCTTGCCGGTCGTTGCAACATACGGACGAACCGCGACCGGACTAAATCCACGGAAAAAGGCGACTGGGAGGCCAACACTAGCCATGAGCGTCAGGGACTTGTCCCGCTCATCGACGACGTGCATGCTGCACTGTTCAATCTCCAGCGCGGCAGCTGCTTCCTTCACGATTTTCGGAATCAGCGCCTCGACGTCAGTGTCGGAAGCGGCCAGCTCTACTGCTATCGCCAGACTCTGCAAATACTCGTGCCCCTGAGGATCTCCCAATATTGCCGCGAGCTGATCCGCCACAGCCTGGCCGTCCGCCATCTCCAGGTGGCCGACTACGGTGCCTCGACGCCAACCGATGGTTATCATGCCGAGCGGCTGGCCGTGCGATAGTACCGGCACCGCTATCAAAGTACATGCGCCTTCGAGGGTGCGCATTGTAGCTTCCTCGGGCGAAACCGAACGATCGTGTTCAACAGACAGTACGACGATCGGCCTGCCTGCTTGCAGCGCTCTTGCAGTGAGGCCGTTGCCGGACTGATCTCGATACAATTGCCATCGATCGGAGCGCATGCCGTATGCACCGTAGAGGAACCCAGTCAGGTCGGTCGGCGCGTTTGCCGTGAAGGCAAAGTCCGCGTTCAGTTTCCGGCACACTTGCTCACTAATAAAGCTCAACGCTGCGCTCTCTTTGTGCAGCTGCGCAATGCGCGGCGACTCAAGTTGGTCGCTTATCGACGCCAGGTGAAGATCCACTGTGCTCGTTGGCCGAGTTGCGTGCGCAAGCATGATGGCTGCCAAATCGAGAAGCGCCTTGACATCTTGTTCGGCCGGCTCGCGCAGAGCACCGTGGGAATTCCCCGATATCTTCAGGAAGCCCACGATTTCTCCGCCGCAGCGCAGCGGTAGATCAATTTCGCTGTAGTCGTCTTCGTGTGGCACAATGGCGCTCGCCAAATCCATCCCGCCGCGGTCGCGCAGAACGACCCCTGGAACAGCCAGGTCCGCACGGATGGCATCTACCAGCAGTTTGGTGGCGATTTCGAAAGTAGGGGCGTCCGCAATCCTCTGCAGCGTGTCCGCGAGGCTCTCACGTGGGCCGCTCTGAGGCGCCGGGGCAGCGTCCGAGATGTGTGAGGCTTGTAAGGCATGCCGCTGTGTCCCCTGGGTGTGGCGACTCTCCTGGGCAACCTCGACCAGGTCGGATGTTGGAGGATCCACCAACTGTTCCATGGCCGCATCATGATGCAATGTCTGCCAAACCTTTTCGACGCTATAAGAATCTTCTCGTTACGCTATCACCTCCTAACGCCATTGTCTGTCACCTAGATGGCGGATTGCTTTGTATAAGAAATGTTCCGTTTGATCCTGTGAGGTTACACTTCTCAAGATGAAGAAGAGCTTCCCGACAAAGCCCGACACCGACCCGAATACAACGCTCGATCGTTTGAGGGTGGCCCTTGATGCGGTCGGAGTGCGCCGCCGGCTATTGCCGGTGACGGACTCTCCAGTGTCGCTGAGCGATCTAGCGGCCACGTTGCGCATCGCGGAAAGCGACATCGTCGTGCCCGTGATCCTGGAAGCAGAGGGAGACTATCTGACCATACTGGCCTCCGGGTCTGCCCGACTGGCCCTCAGTCAGGTTTCCGATCTCGTTGGCGCGCAACGCGTGCGTACACCAGGACCGCGAAGTGTGCGGAAGTGGTTGGGCAAATTGCTTGGTCTGCCTGGGGCGCCCCCGGATTCGCCGGCTCTTAACTGGTGGGAAGTACCGTTCATTACGGGCCTTCCCACCGTTGTGGACCGCGCATTACTTTCCCGAGAGTTTGTTTATGCTCCCGTCGGCGATGCCGGCTGGATCATGCGCATCGGCCCCGACGAGATGCGGCGAGCGACGAGCGCAGTCGTGGGCGATGTTACCGGACGGAAGACGCGCCCGCGAGAATGACCGGGGTATTAGGCCTTGCCAACGCTGAACAACAAAATCGGCGCCGGTGCTCTCGTGCCCCGGCGCCGATTCCTGCATTAACGAGAATTCGCTCAGGCCAGGCTGACCCAAACACTCTTGACTTCGGTGTACAGCTCGATGCCGTGGAATCCCATTTCACGGCCGATACCGCTCTGCTTGAAGCCACCAAACGGCGAGCCGGGATCAAGTGGGCCGTAGCAGTTTACCCACACCGTGCCAGCCTTGATCGATGCGGCAAGCCGATGAGCCTTACCGATGTCACGGGTCCAGATGCCGGCAGCCAGTCCATAGTCGATGTTGTTCGCTTCGCCAACAACATCCTCGACATCCTTGAATGGAATGACGCTTACGACCGGCCCAAAAATCTCCTCCTGCGAGATGCGCATGTTGTTCCGGGCCTGCCCGAATACCGTGGGCGACATGTAGTTTCCGCGAGCCAGATCACCTGCGGTCATCCGCTCTCCACCGCTCAACACCCGTGCGCCTTCGCTCCTCCCGATATTGAGATAGTTTGAGACTCGATCAAGCTGCTCTTGTGTGACCAACGGCCCGATGTCAGTACTCTCGTCGAGACCGTTCCCTACCTTCTGCTTCCTGGCAAAGTCGGCAATGAACGAGGCGACTCGGTCGTAGACCGACTCTTGCACGAAGACACGCGAGCCGGCCGTGCAGTCCTGGCCCATGTTGTAAAAGATGCCGAAGGCGGCGCCCTCAGCGGCCGCATCGAGATCGGCGTCGGCGAAGACAATGTTCGGGCTCTTTCCGCCCAACTCAAGGCTAACCTTCTTCAGGTTGCCCGCCGCGCTTCGCATAATGAGCTTCCCGACTTCCGTCGAGCCGGTGAAGGCGATCTTATCCACTCCCGGGTGGCTGACGAGTGCGGCGCCCGCAGTTTCGCCATAGCCAGGAACGATGTTGACCACGCCATCCGGGATACCGGCCATTTGAATGAGCTCGCCAAGCAAAAGCGCGCTCAAAGGAGTCTGCTCGGCCGGCTTGAGCACGATCGTGCAGCCGGCAGCGAGCGCGGGCGCCAGCTTCCACGCAGACATCATCAGCGGATAGTTCCACGGGATAATCTGGCCGACGACGCCGACTGGCTGGCGCAGTGTGTAGTTGAACATGTCAGGTACGGAAACCGGCACCGTATCCCCCTGGATCTTGGTCGGCCAACCTGCGTAATAGCGGAAGTAGGCGACCGTACCGCCCACGTCGTCGCGTCGAGCCGCGACAATCGGTTTCCCATTGTCGAGAGTCTCGAGCGTGGCGAGCACTTCAGTGTGCTCCTCGATAAGGTCGGCGAGCTTCCAGATGAGCGACGAACGATCCGCCGCTGTCATCATGCCCCATGGACCGTCCTCAAATGCCTTGCGGGCCGCGGAGACGGCACGATCAATGTCAGCCGCGTCGCCTTCAGCCACTTGCGCAAGTACTTCGCCCGTGGCGGGGTTAGTCGTAGCGAAAGTTAATCCCGAGACCGACTCCACCCATTCGCCACCAATGAGCATTCGTTTCGGTTTGCCGTTCAGGAACGAAGTGACGCCTGGATTGATCGCGGGAGCAGCCATGGAGATTCTCCTTTACACGAGGGTTCGCGCGACAGACACTTCAGCTTGACTTAGAACCATCGCGTGATGACGGTCTTTTTCTCCGTGAAGAAGTCGACCGCGTCTTTACCGTGCGCATGAAGATCGCCGAAGAACGAATCCTTCCAGCCGGTAAAGCTAAAGAAGGCCATTGGCGCCGCGACACCGATATTCACGCCTACCATGCCGGCCTGCACGTGATACAGATACTGGCGGACTGCCTTGGCGTTATTGGTAAAGATTGACGTTGCATTGCCGTAGCGGCTTGCGTTGACAATCTCGAGCGCCTGATCGAGATCCTTGGCGCGAATCAGGCTCAGCACCGGCCCGAAGATTTCCTCGCGTGCGATTTCCATGTCGGGAGTTACGTTATCGAAAATGGTCGGGCCGAGGAAACATCCCTCACCGTTCGCGGCAGGTGCATCACGGCCGTC
>JAQBPC010000443.1 GCA_028287725.1 Chloroflexota bacterium
CCGTATCGACGGCTTCGTTCTGTTGATGGCCCAGCCCAGTGGTCAAGCCATAAACAGGCTCTGCTCTGTCCAACGCGCGTTCGACGACGGCGCGGCCCTGCTGCATGACGTCGATTGCCTCGGGCGCGATAACCACCACCGCACCCTGGCGGGCCACACACTCCAGATCGTCAAGGCTCGCGTTCGAAGTTCCGACTGTGACTGCATCGGTCGTCATATCGGATACTCCTGTTCGCTGCGGAATGTATGAGTCACTGCAAAAGGCAGCGGAGCCTGGACTGTCACGTCCAGGCTCCGCTCAGCGATCCTCGCCTAGCTTAGCGTTAGCGATAGAGCGAGTAAAAGCCGTAGGTTTGTACCTCAAGTGGATTGAACGTGTAACCCTTGATGTCCTTGCGGAAGATCGACACCTGTGCGGGCTCCCCCAGCCACAGGGCGGGAGGATCCTGCCGGCCGGTGATGTCCTGGATCGTCTTAAAGTTCCGGATCAGGGTTTGCTTATCCGCATTGGCCGACGCGCTCATCAATTTGTCGACCGTTGCGTTCTTGTAGTAACCCGCGTTAGCACCTGCGGAACCCCACGACTTGGAGGAGATCAGCGGAAGCGCCATGTCATACGGATCATTGAAATCCGGCCACCAGCTGAACGTGAGCAGATTCGGATGCTGTTTGGCCGGTTCGGTCTTGTAGTAGATGTTGTTATACGCTGCTTCATCCAGTGAGGTCGTTTTGAGGACGTAGCCAATTTGCGCGAGCTGGGCTTGAAGGATGCCCGCCGCGATGTTGTAGTTGAAGAAGTTTGCATGTACCAATGTGAAGGTGGTCCCGGGCGCTACACCGGCCTGTGCGAATAATTGCTTCGCCTTGTTCAAGTCCGTCTGATAATGGAACATATTCGGGTCATATCCAAGCAAGACGCTCGGGATAGGTCCATACGCTCGTCGCGCAAAGCCCTTATAGGCTGCCTGCAAGTACGCATTATAGTTAAATGCATAGCTCATGGCCTGGCGGGCAAGTGGGCTCGCGAGCGGTCCCGCCTCGGTCATGAACATGTACTGGACCTCGGTGGTGTACCGAGTGTCGACGTTCACGGTCGCCTCTTTGGAGAGCGCCGCGTTGTCCTGCGGGTTCAGGTTAAAGGTCAGGTCCGCCGTGCCGCGCTCCAGCATCTGACGGCGGGTGGATCCTTCGGGTATCGTCTGAAAGATAACCTTGCTAAAGTGCTTGCCTGACCAGCCACCCCAGTACTGCGGGAACTTTACAAGCGTAACCTGAGTGCCGTGCTGCCAGGACTTGATAGTATATGGTCCGGTGCCGGCATCGTTGTTCGCAAGCCAGGCATGTCCATAGTCGTTCTTGACGATGTGCTTCTTCACTTCGATCGAATCGACGATGGCGCCGACATATTCGTTGTCCGTCGATGCCAGAAAGAGCGGCTGGGGCGACCCAAGGTCGAACTCAACCGTGTATTTGTTGATGACCTTGATTTGCTTGTCGGGGTTCGTGATGAAACGGCTATAGAGGAATGAGCCGGCCAGACCAGCCTTGATGGTTCGGCCGATCGAAAACTTGACATCGTCGGCTGTCAACTCGTGCCCGGTGTGGAACTTCACGCCTTGGCGCAGGTAAAAGGTCCAGGTCGACTTGTTCGCATTGCTCGTCCAACGTGTAGCCAGGCTTGGGACGACGTCATTGATTGCCGAGCCCTTCAGTGACGTCAGCTGATCATAGACGTTGCGCTGAATGTTGTTCGACCCTGCTAGCTGGTCCGCCGCGGGATCTATGTCGGCGGGATCGTAATCCGCTACCATCGAAAGCGTGCCTGCGTCACCGGCCGCATGCGCTACCATTCCTGATTGCGAGCTGCCGACTGCCGGCACAATGGTTAAGCCAAGAACCGCGAGTACTGCAACAGTGACCCGTGACGGGCGACGTATGGCCCAGGTTCCAGACCTTTCCCCTGCGTGACTGCCCATATATCGAGCTCCTATTGCTTCAATCGGAATGTTGGCGCGGGCCATGCCGGCAAACGCAACATTGATAATACCTAAGTGTAATGGCGCCCGGTAGGGCGCGATCACGTACTACAGTATAGGGCTGCAGAGATTAGATATGGAAAATCAAATGAACTTCAGAGCACTCGGACAGCACGTCACAACGCCGAGGAGAGATCTCGAGACATTCCCGGCGCCGGATCATGTCGATCTCGTGAGCCTGAGCAGCGACGAGGTGACCAGTTTGTGCCCGATCACCGGCCAGCCAGATTGGGAGACGGTAACCATCGACTACGTACCGGACAAGCTCTGTATCGAGTCGAAAAGCTTGAAACTCTATTTCTGGAGCTTGCGTGATGAGGGAGCTTTCTGTGAGGCGCTGGCAGCGCAGATAGCCTCCGACATATTCGAGGCTGCCAGACCACATCGCTGTACAGTCACCGTGGTCCAGAAACCGCGTGGAGGTATAACCATACGCGCCGTGGCCAGCCGTGGCAGCGAACAGGGCGGTTAACCCTCAGCTGCGATAAATCATGCCTCGTTCGGCTTCATATCCGCGGCAAAGAACTGCTCGACCACTTCCAACTTATCGGTACGGCGGGCTGGTGGCAGCGCGGCGACGACCTGGCGGCCGTAGCCCTTCTTGATTAATCGACTATCGAGAATCGCTACCACGCCCCGATCTTCCGTGCTACGAATAAGTCGACCGAATCCCTGTTTGAGCTGCAAAGTAGCCTGCGGAAGCATCAGATCGTTAAACCAATCTTTGCCGTTGCGCTTCATGCGCTCGACCCGTGCCTGAACCACCGGATCATCGGGCGCGGAAAACGGCATCTTGTCGATGGCGACGAGCGACAACGCATCACCTACCACGTCGACGCCTTCCCAAAAGCTTCGCGTGGCAAATAACACGCTGCCTTTGTCTCGTCGGAACCGCCGCAACAGCTCCGGGCGCGGCGCTTCGCCCTGGCGAAGGAGCGGGAACTCCAGTCGGCC
>JAQBPC010000455.1 GCA_028287725.1 Chloroflexota bacterium
AGGCAGTATTATAAACACTCATGCCGGGGTGCATTTCAAAACAGAGGACCACACCGAGCGAGCGAGCGTACGTCGCGGTTTTGGTCCAGTAGGGCAGGATCATCTCATCCCACTGCCACTTCAGCAGCTCTTCAAAATGCGGCGGCCAGGTGAACGTCACCCAGTGGGGATGGCTGCCGCCCGGTTCTCCAGGGCAACCGCTCATCGTGACCACGCGATCAACGCCCAGGTCCGAGGCCAGACGAATAGTGTCAAGAATGACCTGCGAATCGTGCGCCGCTACCTCGGCGATCGGATGGATTGGATTACCGCTGCAATTGAGCCCGCTGAGCACAATATTGCGGTGATTCAAGTCGGCCAACAGGCGGCTCCGCTCGCCGGCATCCTCAAGCATGTTCTTAAGATTCAGATGGGGCGCCGGTGAGAAGTTGCCGGTACCGAGCTCCACCGCGGTAATACCCCACTCCTCGTACCGAGCAAGTGAGTCCGCGAGTGAAAGATTGAGAGTGCTGTCAGAAAATACCCCAATACGCACGTAAATCTCCCGCTAATTCCGTTTAAAGGCATTAAACATTTCGATGGCCTGCGCGATGTCCAACTTACCTTCAGCCCCGTCGGTAAGTGGGTGTCGTCCGGTGGTGACGCATTCATGAAAATGCAGCAGTTCCTGTTTGAAGGCTTCTTCGAAGCTCGCATGATGTTCGCGCCGGGTGTACACGCCGTCCTCCATAAGTTCCACCACGAGTGGCGTGGGAACGTTTTTCAGGAACGGTGAGGGGAAGCGCAGCTCAACCCGGCCGTCGGTGGCGAGAAAAGCCAGGTCCTCACGGTAGTTGCGCACGTCATCCAGGAACGTCCAGGTCAACACGCCGCGTACATCTTCGCCGTATTGAAAGGTGCTCATGATGGCGTTGCCTTCCGCCCAGATCTCGGTGGACAGCACCTTGTCGGGTGCGCCAATTAGCCCTCGCAGCGCATTGATGTCATGAATGATGCTGCCAAGCAACACTTCGGCGTAAGCATAGTTAAGCCATCCCGGGACGTCGCCCACTGCTTCACGCACCAATGCGTCGTACTCGATGCGCAGGCGGTCAAGCACGTCTTTCGGCACGTCATTTGCGCGATCGATGCGGTGGTGGCCAAGGTACTGTGGTTCCGATGGATGCCAGATATGCACCTCGACCGCGCGCGGATGGCGCAGCTTTTGCACCGCCTGTTGCGCCAGCAGGTAACCTGGGTCGAAACGTTTCATGTAGGCCACCATCAGCGTCACGTTGTGCTCTTTTGCCGTGGCAATCATCTCATCGGCCTCGCGCAGCGTGAAGCACATCGGCTTCTCAACCAATACGTGACGGCCCGCGGTGGCGGCGGCGATTGCCGCCGGGGCATGGGAGCCTGGGGTGAGCACGAGCACCGCGTCGAGATCGTGGGACGCCAGCTCATTAAAATCGGTGTATCGCGCTGCTACCCCGTAGTGGCTGCCGACTGCTTGCAATACGCCGGGGGAGAGATCGCAGAGAGCTGCGATCTCGAAATGCTGATCAAGCTCTCTTAGAAAGGGCAGGTGCATCATCTGGGCGACACCGCCACACCCGACCACCCCAACACGCACACGCTTCATATTTCTCTCCGTACTAGAATGCAGACTCGCTCTTGAATTTAGTGGTCAGGCAGATCGCCGGAACCAGTGTACGATCGACATTGTGACCGGCCGTTAGTGCCGCGACGGCTCTTGCAATAAGTCGTCAATCCGCACTGCCTGACCGCTAGCAATGGACTGATTCGCCGCGACGCCGAGCAGCACAGACATCGCTCCGGCCCTCGAGCCCGCCATGTGGCCCAGCAGGTCCGGCAGTTCCTGCGCACCAAACAGCCGGTCTCGGAGCCGGTCGTCTCCACCGCCATGATCGCCGGCTGCCTTCGGAATCTGATGGCACTGGACCTGCCCATCACGAGAGTAAACGGTGATCGTGCTGTGCTGCTCCTCGGCCTGCGGCCCGCTTTCGGCCTCCAGCAATTCGATGCGGCCTTTGGTACCGGTAAGCGTCGATCGCCACCCTTCATAGGGACTGTAGGCGACCAGCGAATAGCTTAGCTGGGCGCCATTTCGGTAGCGAGCCAGCACATTCATCGTGTCCTCAATATCTATCTCCTCCGAGAAGACACAGCGATCGCGCATGTAGCCGTCGTGCTGTTCGGCGGCAAAATAGAATGCCTGCATAAACTCATCGTCGCGGTACTCCACGTGGAACTCGCAGGTGCCCGCGAACGCGCATGTCGCGCAGCGTTCTCCCCGCTCCGCGTGTGTCGGGCCATAAAACCGACGTTGACCGAGAGCAAAGACATGGTCCGGTTCGTCACCCAACCACCAGTTGATAAGGTCGAAGTGATGGGTAGCCTTGTGTACCAGCAAGCCACCTGAGTTCTCCTTGCGGCGGTGCCAGCGCCGGAAGTAGTCCGCCCCATGGCGCCGATCGAGGTACCACTCGAAATCGACATTGAGCACCTCGCCGATCGTGCCGGCAACCAGTAGCTCCTTGACGCGCGTGACATACGGCATGAACCGATAGTTAAAGGTGACGGTCACGTGTTTGCCCGTACGTTGCTCGGCCGCGAGGATCGCGCGGCAGCGTTCATCGTCGATAGTCATTGGCTTCTCGGTGATCACGTCGCAACCAGCCTCGAGCGCCCGAATGATGTACTCGTGGTGGTAGCGATCGATGGTGGTGACGATCACGCAGTCCGGCCGGGCTTGTCGAAGCATTTCGTCAAAGTCAGCAAAGACCGGGGCTGCGGATGCGCGGCCAAGGTATGCCGCGCGTACCGGATTGGTATCGAAGAAGCCGCCGATGCGCGCGGACTCGCCGAAACGCTCAAGAATGGGTGCAGCATACATGTCCAGGGCGCGCTTGCTGGCGCCGGCAAATGCATAGGTCTTCACGGGACACACCTTCGCGACACTAGACGTGAGTGGACTGCGTTGCGTTTCGCCAAGCATGGGATGAATTGCGCATCCCAAGGTGGGCAATGTCTTCTTGAGGACATCACAGCCAGCGATCCAGCCAGGCGAGCGACTTGCGGCCACTCCAGCGATGTCCGCCGGTGAAAATATCGGAGTCGAAGCGCTCCGTATATCCATGCGCGGCGTAGCTATGAGCCGTGATATGCAATGCCTCGTTCACCGCATCCCGATCGTAGAGGTCATCGTTCGTCCCGTATTCGATAAGTAACGGTCGGGGTGCGATGAGTGCCGCAAGGTCCGTATAGTCGGCATAGCGCAGCAGTCCTGGGACA
>JAQBPC010000491.1 GCA_028287725.1 Chloroflexota bacterium
TTTGACGATATTCCGCTTGAGAAGGTTGCGGACGCTGAGTCAGCATTCCACCTGTTCCTTGAGGCCAACTACAAGCCGCTGCTCGAGGATATTGCCGCAAGGGGCGAGATCACCAAGGAAACTGAGGCCGCACTGAAGGAAGCCATTCAGGCATTCCGCCAGTCCTCGGCATTCTAGGCTCTCAGCGCAGCTCTCCAGGCGGAGAGTGCAGAAGGAGGATCCACTCAGTTGGCAACGGCACGCGAGATCAGGCGCCGCATACGTAGCGTCAAAAATATTGCCAAAATTACAAAGGCGATGCAGCTCGTGGCGGCGGCTCGTATGCGCCGTGCCCAAAGCCGCGTTACCGAAGCCAGGCCGTACGCCGACGCGCTCCGCCAGGTGCTTTCCGGTCTGGCGACCCAGGCAGGCAGGGTGCGCCACCCGCTGCTTGCCGAACGACCCGTGGTGAATGTGCTAATCATAGAGGTGACCCCTGACCGTGGTTTGGCCGGTTCGCTGATCAGTAACATTCACCGTCGCGTGGGTCGCGAGATTGTGGAGCGCGGAGCTAACACCTCGATGGTCGCGGTTGGCCGCAAAGCACGCGACTTCGCGCGGAGAACTAGCACCCAGCTCATCGCCGAATTCACCGGTATTTCCGACACGCCCGTCGTTGCCGACGTAGCGCCAAT
The DNA here is from genome assembly GCA_028287725.1 of Chloroflexota bacterium. Taxonomy (GTDB): domain Bacteria; phylum Chloroflexota; class UBA5177; order JANWHV01; family JANWHV01; genus JANWHV01. The sequence goes on from JAQBPC010000491.1 coordinate 675, forward strand.
CTCGCGACTGGTTATCGACGCGTTCACGGAATCCCAAATTGACCTGGTGCTATTGGGTTACACCAGATTTGTGAGTACGCTCAATCAGCAAGCGGTACTTGAGCAGCTGTTGCCAGTTGTGCCGCCTGAGGAGAATGCCTCACCGATTAACTATATGTACGAGCCGGACGAAAGCGCGGTCCTGGCGGAGCTCCTGCCACGCTACGTTGAGAGCCGGATTTATCAAGCCTTGCTCGAATCCAAGGCAAGTGAGCAAAGTGCCCGTATGGTGGCAATGCGCAACGCGACCGATAGCGCCAACGACCTTGGACGAGACCTTACGCTTGTACTCAACAAGGCCCGGCAGGAAGCAATCACGAATGAGATTGCGGAAATTGCCGCCGGCGCGGCTGCACTGAGCTGACGTGGAGATTAACCATGCTTGAGGATGGAAAAATAGTCGAGGTACTCGGGCCGGTGGTCGACGTGGAGTTTCCCGCCGAGCACATGCCCGAGATCAATTTCGCCCTCGAAATCATCGATAAGGTGCCGGAAGGGGTTCCGGCAGTAAAGAGGCTCGTGCTCGAAGTAGCACAGGCCCTTGGCAACAACTGGGTGCGCTGCATTTCCTTGACCCCGACCGAGGGGCTGAAGCGCGGCATGCGAGTGCGCAATACCGGCGCAGCAATCTCAGTGCCCGTCGGTAAGGCGACGCTCGGTCGCCTCTTTGACGTGCTTGGTGATCCAATCGACAATCAAGGCGACATTCCGGCCGATACCGAGCGGTGGCCAATCCATAGGGATGCGCCATCTTTTGAGGATCAGGCGACTGAAACTCAGGTGTTCCCCACGGGCTTGAAGGTTATCGACCTAATTGCTCCGTTCCGTAAGGGCGGTAAGGTCGGCGTGTTCGGAGGCGCCGGCGTGGGCAAAACGGTCGTCATCCAGGAGCTCATCCACAACGTGGCGACCGTTCACAGTGGCTACTCCGTGTTTGCCGGCGTGGGCGAGCGGACTCGCGAGGGTAATGACCTCTGGCACGAAATGATCGATTCCAAGGTTATCGACAACGTGGCATTGGTCTTCGGCCAGATGAATGAGCCGCCAGGCGCGCGCATGCGCGTCGGTCTGACCGGACTAACGATGGCCGAGTACTTCCGCGACGAAGCTGGTCAGGACGTGCTGCTGTTTATCGATAACATCTTCCGGTTCACACAGGCGGGTACTGAAGTATCCGCGCTACTCGGACGTATCCCATCCGCCGTGGGTTACTCTCCGACGCTCGGCACCGAGATGGGCGAGCTGCAGGAGCGCATTACGTCGACGCGGAAGGGCTCCATCACGTCGGTGCAGGCCATTTATGTACCTGCGGACGATTACACCGACCCCGCCCCGGCGACCGCGTTTGCCCACCTTGATTCGACAATCAACCTGGAGCGCAGCCTGTCGGAACAGGCGCTGTTCCCAGCGGTGGATCCGCTCGCATCGACGTCAACCGTGCTCGACCCGCGTATCGTTGGGCAGGAACACTATGACGTTGCGCGCGGCGTACAGCGTGTGCTCCAACGGTACCGCGAGCTCCAGGACATCATCGCCATCCTTGGCGTGGATGAGCTGAGCGAAGATGATAAGCTTGCGGTGCAGCGCGCCCGCAAGATCCAGCGCTTCCTGACTCAGCCTATGTACGTCGGCGAGCCCTTCACTGGTATCCCTGGTGTCGACGTTCCGCTCAAGGAAACCATTCGTGGCTTCAAGGAAATTCTCGAAGGCAAGCATGACGACCTTACGGAAGGCGACTTCTACATGGTCGGCACCATCGAGCAGGCCCGAGAAAAGGCCGAGAAGCGAATGGGTTCCGCAGCATAACTCGAATCCCAGCCCCCTCCTTCCGGCACTCGGAAGAAGGGGGCACTTTTCGCCTGACCGTCAGGTCTTTACCGACGCCAGGCATCCGTGTGACGACGAACCGTCGTCACTCTGCCGACGTTGGCTGTGTCTGTAACTGGAGGTCTGTGAATGGCGAACGCTCATAAGGTCCACTTGCGCATCGTGACTGCGGAGGCCCAGGTATATAACTCAGAGGCCGACCTGATTATCGCGCCAGGCGGTGCAGGTGAGCTGGGCATTCAGGCACGCCATATTCCCATCGTGACCACGCTCAAGCCAGGTACATTGCGCATCATTCAAAACAACGATGAAAACATCTACGCCCTCGCAGGCGGTTTCCTCGAGGTTCGCGACGACGGCGAGGGTAGTGCCGCCATCGTGCTTGCAGGCTCCGCGGAGAGTGCCGAGAATATTGACCTTGAGCGTGCCGAGGCTGCACGCGCTCGCGCCGCGCAACGCTTGTCAGAGAGCCAGACCGAGGTCGATGCAGCCCGCGCGCAGGCCGCACTCCTTCGCGCCGCGGCACGAATCAGGGTCGCCGAGCTTTATCGCAGTCGCCGATCGGCAGTCCGGGGCTAAGCACCCACGCAGAGGAGCGTGAACGTCCCGGCGTTCACTCCTCCGTACTGCATTGCCCACCCAGCCGAACACGGGGATGCGTTCTCCCAGCTTCCCCGGGGCGCCCGACTCTAAGGAAGGTTCCTGCTTTCAGACCGCCGGCATCGGCTTCAACGGCCAGGCCGACGCGCATCCTACCGTAGATAGCGGGC
>JAQBPC010000540.1 GCA_028287725.1 Chloroflexota bacterium
CCGCGCCTATGGATGAGCCGGTGCGCCTGGCGGCGGCGGAAAGCGACGCGCGCTTCTTCGCGGTGAGAATCCTTCCCTCCATCACCGCCAACAGTGAGATGTACAGCTCTTCCTGAGCCTGCAGGTCGAAGCCCTCTGGCGAGGCTGTCTCCACGTGAACGCCATGCTTACGCAGTCGATCGGCACAATCCTCGAAGGCCGTCACGATCTCGCGGTCGACCGGCAGCCACTCCTGCCAGGGCAGCAGCGCTACCCGATATTCTCGCAGCGAAGCGCGGCGCGCCGGGGCCAACTGCAGCCGCCACGCGACATCCTCGCCCGCGACCGGACCGACCATAACATCCATGGCCAACTCGAGATCGATTGGGCTCCGCGCTAGTGGACCAAGTGCCTGCAACATCATGCCTGGATTGTGCGCTGGCCAGCCAGGCACGAAACCATACCGTGGCAAAATGGAGTCGCTGGGACGATGGCCGTACAGCCCGCAGAATGCCGAGGGCACGCGAATGGAACCGCCTATGTCGCTGCCAAGCTCGAGCGCGGTCAGCCCGGCCGCGAGCGCCGCGGCTCCGCCGCCTGTGCTGCCGCCAGGCGTTCGCGTCAGATCCCATGGGTTGTTCGTTCGGCCAAACAACGCGTTGTCCGCCTGCCAGTCCCCGCAGTCGGTGGAGGTATTCGTTTTGGCCATGATCACGGCGCCTGCCGCTCGCACGCTGCCGGCAATTGGCGCGTCATGCGCGGCAATTGTGCCGAAGCGCTCCGGCACGCCCGCGGTCGTAGGCAAACCTCGGGTCTCGATGCAGTCTTTGATCGTCATCGGCAGGCCGGTCAATGCGCCCATCGGCGCACCGAGCGCCAGAGCGGCGTCCGCTGCCCGCGCCTGGCTGTCCGCCTCCTGGTCGTTGGGGATTACCAGCGCGTTGAGGACCGGATTGTATTTGGCGATGCGCTCACGGTACATGCCAAGCAACTCGACGGCCGAGACGCGCCGCGATCGCAAGGCATCGAGCAGTACGTGCGCGGGTGCGAAAGCGGAAACGTATTCAGATGACTGTGCCACGTCAGAACCCTCCGGCAGTTTTGGCTGTCCTGGTATCGCAGCAAGCATAGCACCCACAATCTCGGCATGCCCAGGTCAATGCTCAAGTGATGTGTCGCCCAACGGGGAGTCGCTGCCTCGCACCAGGGCATAGAATGGCGCGGCAATCTACAACGATACCTTGCCGCGGACACGGGGCAGGCAGTAACAGGCCTGCAAATTCCGGTCGTATCCGCCTACGTCACCGTGCGCCGGTCGCGTGCCCGGTGCAAAGCTTCTCTGCGCACAGCACAGCGAAACACTAACTGGGGGCCAATGGCTCGACCGGCGGATCCTATGCCGGCAACATGGTCCGACAGGCATTCGAGGGGAGGGCAAATGAGTTACCCTCCCTCCCGGTATTCGTCTTTTCCCTCAGGAATCGGTGGGTAAGACGGTCCTGATGTGCAGCTCGTCGAGTTGCGACTGCGGCACGGTTGAGGGTGCGCCGGCCATCAGGTCTTGCGCACTCTGATTCTTCGGGAACGCTATTACGTCACGGATATTCGCGGTGTCGCGCAGAAGTCCGATCCAGCGGTCGATGCCGGCGGCGATGCCGCCGTGCGGCGGCGTGCCGTAATCGAATGCTTCGAGCATGAAGCCAAAGCGCTCTTCCACATCGTCCGGCGTCATGCCGAGCAGCTTGAAGATTCGCTCCTGTACATCGCGGCGATATATTCGTATGCTGCCGCCCGCGACCTCGAAGCCATTACACACAAGGTCGTATTGCTTGGCGCGCACCCGCATCGGATCGGATTCCAGGAAATCGAGGTCCTCGTCCTTTGGACTCGTGAACTGGTGGTGCTTGGCAGCCACTGTGCCGTCGTCCAGCACTTCGAAGGCAGGCATATCCAGTACCCAGGCAAGCCCCAGCACTTCCGGATCGGCCAGCTGCAAGCGGCGGCCAATCTCCAGCCGCAGCTGACCAAGAGCCTCTAGTGCCTTGTCGCCCTTATCCGCGACGATGAGCAGAAGGTCGCCCGGCACGGCCTGTAGGCGCTCGATCAGGCTGCGCACCTGGTCGTCTGTGATGAACTTCGCGGCCGCTCCGCGCAACGCGCCATCATCCTGCACGGACAGGCTGACCAGGCCACGCGCACCATGGGTTCTGGCAAGCGCCGTGAGCGTGTCGATTTCCTTGCGGGTGCTGCCGCCAAGGCCGGGCGCGAGTAGCCCCTTTATGGCGCCGCCGGCTGACAGCGCATCGGAGAAGACGCTGAACTCAGTTGCCGCAAAAATATCGGATAGGTCCTGCAGCTTCAGACCAAACCGGAGGTCAGGCTTATCAGATCCGTACTGATCCATTGCCTCACGAAAGGTCATCCGAGGGAACGGTTCTGCCAGCAAACGCTTTGTCGTGAGCTCCTTGGTGATCGCGGTATAGAGCCCTTCCAGCAGCTGTAGGATGTCCTCCTGCTCGACAAAACTCATCTCTATGTCAAGCTGGGTGAATTCTGGCTGGCGATCGGCCCGCTGGTCCTCATCTCGGAAGCATCGCGCAATCTGGAAGTAGCGTTCAAAGCCCGCCACCATCAGCATCTGTTTGAGTTGCTGCGGAGACTGAGGCAACGCGTAGAACTCGCCCGGGTGCACTCGGCTTGGCACGAGGAAATCTCGGGCTCCGCCTGGCGAGCTCTTGAACAGTATCGGCGTCTCAACCTCGACGAAATCCCGCTCGTCAAGATAATCGCGCATGAACTTGACGACCTTGTGACGCAGAATGATGTTGTCGCGCATCGTCTCGCGACGAAGGTCAAGATAACGATAGCGCAGGCGAAGCGGCTCCTCTACCGGTACGTCTTCATTGATGTAGAAGGGTGGAGTCTTCGAGGGGTTCAAGACCACAAGCTCGTCTACGTGGACCTCGATCTCGCCGGTCGGTAACTTCGCATTTACCGTGCCCTCGGGCCGGGGCGCCACCGCTCCGGTGACGGCAAGAACAAACTCATTCCGAACACCCTCGGCGACACGGTGGGCCTCGGGTGAGCGCTCCGGATCGATCACCACCTGGGTGATACCCCAGCGGTCTCGGAGGTCGAGGAAAATCAAGTGTCCATGGTCGCGGCGGCGATGCAGCCAACCCATCAACGTTACGGTCTGGCCGGCGTTGGCGCGTGTCAATTCACCGCACGTTATTGTCTTGTGTACTGGCACGGTAGTGTGCGTCCCCTCAATGAAGGATGAGCGAAATGATTGCCTATAGCCTACCGCACACGGCAGCCAGAGGGAAAACAGTCCACCAGACAATCATGCCTGCGCGCACATCCGCACTTACGCGGCTTGACGCGTCGTTTCGGTCTTGCCGGCAGGTACCGGCTGTGCGCCTGCCGCCGGCACCGTGACTCTCCGCGGCCAATGCGTGGCACGATATGCGCCGGCTTTAAGACCCCGCCAGAAACTCGTGGTGCGAATCACCGGCGCGGCTACGATATTCGCACCCTTGTCCACGTACTTCTGTACCAACCCGGTAGCCCAGGTGACCTTTTCGTGCACCCAACCCATCTTCTTGAGGACCCACCATAGCCCAAACGCCAGGCCGGCATTCAGCAGCGCTAGAATAAGCACGAGCACAATAAGCTCAATCCCTAGAATTGTGCCGCCAATCGTGCCGGCCCAGTCATTGATGTTGCCCATGAGCTATGAGTCCTCGGCCCGCTTCTGCACGCTCGAGTTGGGACGTTTGAGGCCGCGCGCCACACTGCTGCTGAGTACCTGCACGGTCTTGGCAACGCCCGCTGTAACGCTCACGCTGGTTATGAGAGGCTTTACAAGTCCGCTACTGACGAACTCGCTTGTTCCTTGCACTGTTTTAACGGTTTGCTGGGCGGAGCCGATGACTGGCATGACCTCGTTTTTGATCTGCTTTATAAGGTCGCGGATCTCCAGTGCCACCACTACAAGCAAAGCAAATGCGATCAGTGAGAGGATCGCCGCAATGAGCAGTAGCCAGCTAACAATGCCCGGCATCCTATATCTTCCTCCCAGCGCGGCGAATCAATAGTAGAAAACCACTCTGTGCTAGGATTCTAACACAGCCGGCCTTTCTGGAGTGGCGGGAAGAGCGGTTTAACCTCGCCGGGAGACAATTTTCACGGTTGAGGCTGTATTCGTGGCACCTCAAGATCCGCACGACGCGCTTCGACGCCACTGCCTGCAATGTCAAGCTCGTCGGTAAGTGAATTGCGCCGATCTGCTCAGCAGTGCTACACTCACCAGGTGCGTTCAGCTATTGGACGCGTCTAATTTGGCTGGCCTGCGACTTGCGGGTTGGCATGCTTCTCGCTTCGGCCGCATGTGCTCCGTCCACACCAATGGAGCAAACAACAATGGCGGGCGGGGCTTACCCGAGGGAAGGAGTGGTGTGTTGCAGCGCGACTACGAAGTCACTTATATCCTGAGTACCACGCTCGACGAGGAGGCCTCAGCGGCCGTTATCGAGCGGGTCAACCAACTGATACTCACAGGTGGCGGCTCAGTCACCGAGGTTCACCCCTGGGGCCGCAGGCACCTTGCGTACCCGATTGATCACAACCGCGATGGCTTTTATGTAACCACGCGCTTCTCGATGCCGACTCAATCGATGGACGCCTTCGAGAATGACTTGCGACTCAATGAAAGCATTTTGCGGCATGGCGCTTTCCGACAGGACGAAGTGCCGATCAAGCCTATTCTGCCGATCGTGCAAGCCGCAGCCTCCTCAGGTCCTGCCGCACCCGTGGCGGAGCATGATGCGGAAGAGCATGGCGAGGACAGCTCGGTTTTGGACGAAAGCATTGATCCCGAACTGGTCCCTGCAGCCGAGGACTAACTCGGCCTACCGCAATGTAGTCGGGGAGAATGAGCCGTGGCCGGAAGCTTGAAGAAAATATTCATCATCGGAAACCTTGGTAGCGATCCTGTGATGCGTTACACACAAGACGGTACCCCGGTTGCATCCTTCAACGTTGCAGTAAACGAACGCCCACGCCGCGGCCAGGGTCCCGAGGGCGGCCAGGGCGGGCAGGCTGAGGAAACGACCACCTGGTTCCGCGTGAGCGCTTGGCGACGGCAAGCTGAAATCGCCAACGATCTCTTAAAGAAGGGCACCTCGGTCTTCGTGTCCGGGAGCCTGACCGTGCGGGAATTTACGGGGAATGACGGGGTCAAGCGCACGTCCTTGGACGTGCAAATGGACGATATGCAAATCCTCACGCCAAAGGGCGTTCAGGAAGGTGGCTCGTTTGATGACGCACCCGCCTTTGGCGGAGGGCAGGCCCCAAGCCGGCCAAGCGCACCTTCTGGCAACCGCCAGGGTGGCGGTCGCCCGGCGCCCGAGCCTGACGACCAGGACGACAGTGAGATTCCTTTCTAATACAAACGTGCCGCAGGCACATCTGGAGATTGACTAAGAATGAGCACACCATCCTATACACCGGGATATGATTCAGGTGCGCGATCCGAAGGTGGTCGCGGCGACCGATCGGAAGGCGGCCGTGGTGAGCGAGGATCGCGCGGACCACGCCGCGAAGGCGGCCGTGGCGATCGCTTCTCGCGCCGGCGCGTATGTAATTTCTGCGTCGATCATATGGATCTGGTCGACTATAAGGACGTGGCGCGCTTGCGCAAGTATCTCAGCGAGCGCGGCAAGATCGAGCCTCGCCGGAAGACCGGCACCTGCGCCAAGCATCAGCGAGTGTTGACCACCGCCCTCAAGCGTGCTCGCCAACTCGCGTTGCTGCCGTACACCGCAGAGCACCAGCGCTTCATGCAGAGATGAGCAGCCCAGCAGAACCCCGGCAGGGGCAGCCGGTGGCAGGCAACAAGCAGTCGCAGCGCCAGCCCCGGCGCCGGCAGCCACAACAGCAGTACCGGCGAGCTAGCGCTATCATCGACGATAGGCCTGACGGAAAGCCCATAATTTTCGGCTACGGCCGGCACATGACCAAGCGCGAAAAAGACCAGGCGAAGCGCCTGGTCGCGTATACCTCGCTGGCGGTCGTGGTGGCAGCGTCCGTGGTGGTTCTTGTAGTTGCCGCGGTCTTCCAGCAATTCATTTATCCTAACCAGACGGTTGCGACGATTAACGGTAAGGCCATAAGCCGGCACGACCGTGATCTCATGACCGGCTACTATACCGCTGCACTTGCGGCCCAAGGTGGCACAACCAGTCAGGACCCGCAGGCGCTGGCAGTGACGCAGCTTCAACGCCAGGCGCTAACAGCCGATCAGGCTAAGGCGAAGTTTGGCATGACGGTGAGTGCTGCCGAGGCGGATGCTCAGTTAAATAAATCGCTGACCGGTTCGGCCGCGCTGGCGAATTTCAATAATTTCCTGGGCACCACAAAGCTGAGCAGGGACGAGTACAAACGCTTGATCGTCCAGCCGCAGGTGTTGCGCACCAAGCTCGGTCAGTTACTCGCGAAAAATGCGCCAAAGACGGCGGAAGAATGGCACTATGCCCGCATCCAGGTAGCCAGCCAGAAAACGGCTCAGTCGCTTCTGACGCAGATCTCCGGCACCACGAGCACATCGCACAATGCTCCCAATCCAGAGACGACCTTCGCTAAGCTGGCGAAGAGCAAGTCGACGGACACGCAGACCGCGTCGGCCGGCGGCGATCTTGGCTGGGAGCGTCCGGCAGACACATCTGTCGATACCCTGCTTCCGCAGATAGTCCCGATCCTGCGGAGCATGCAGCAGTCGCATACGGCATTCAAGGTCTACAACACGGGTAGTACCTGGTACATCCTCAATTTCCGCGGTTACGACAAAAAGCACACCGTGACCGCGAGCCAAATTCAGATGGACCAGACCAGCGCGTTCAACAACTGGTACAACCCAATAGCGGCCAAGGCCGTCGCCAATCCGCCATTCGCGCAAAACCCGTTAACCAGCACCGCGGCACCGACGCCCGCACAGACTCAAAGTCAGCCAATTACGATTCAACCAACCGCGGTACCGGCCACGAGCTCGAAGAGCGGCAAGAAAAAGTGACGGCGGCGAGCAATCGTCGCGAGACACTGCTGGGCTTAGCACGTGGCTGCTAGGCCCGGCCGCCGGATCCGCCTTGCATTATTGCTTGGCGGCCGTTCCCCCGAGCACGATGTCTCGCTCATTTCGGCTCGATCGGTCTACGAGGCGTTAGATCCGGCGAGGTTCGAGGTCGTGCCAATGGCCATTGACCGCGATGGCCACTGGCTCCCAATAAGCACCTCACAAGCGCTGCTCACCGGCGGCCCAAAGCCAGACAGCACCAGCCTGACAGTCCAGGGAAGTGGCGGCCTTGTGCCCGATGCGAATATCGGCGCCGTGGTCGATGTCGTATTTCCGCTGCTGCATGGCCCGTTCGGCGAGGACGGTACAGTGCAAGGGCTGCTGGAGCTTTTGAACGTGCCCTACGTCGGGGCCGGTGTTGCCGCTTCCGCCGTCGGCATGGACAAAGTCCTCATGAAGAGCCTTTTCGCTCAACACGGCTTGCCGGTGCTCCCGTACAGCGTGGTTCGACGCGCGCAGTGGGAGCGCGATCGCCGGTCCGTGCTCCGCAACATACTCGATATGCCGGGCCTGCCATGCTTCGTGAAGCCGGCAAACATGGGTTCGAGCATTGGCGTTAGCCGTTGCGACGGCGATGCGGACCTGGAGCCCGCAATCGAACGCGCACTGAGCTACGATCTCAAGGTGCTCGTGGAGCACGGTGTACCGGGATACCGTGAGATAGAGTGCGCTGTGCTCGGTAACGATGAGCCTGAGGTTTCAGTTCCAGGCGAGATCCTCATCCAAAGCACGTTCTACGACTATCACACGAAGTACACGGACGGGGAAGCCGGGCTACAAGTACCGGCAATGGTTCAAGCAGCTACCGCCAAGAAGCTTCAGGCGCTGTCACGAGAAGCGTTCATGGCGATCGACGCAGCCGGCATGTCCCGAGTCGATTTCCTGGTCTCGCCCGACGAGTCGGAGATCTGGTTGAACGAGATCAACACAATCCCAGGCTTCACTCCGTTTAGCATGTACCCGCAGTTATGGCAGGCGTCGGGCGTTCCATATGCGGAGCTCGTGAGCAGGCTGGTTGACCTTGCCCTTGAGCGGCACGAAGAGAAGGCGCGACTACGGCGCGATCGCGCGGATGAAGATCGGGCGTAGCGAGATGCCGCACGAGGGTACTGTTACGGTTGGTCTGTCTCCCGCCTTCCCGTCGGAGTACCTGCACCTGCTCCACGACGTTTCGCCGCGCCTCCGATTCATGCAGCTGAAGGCCGGCACTGTACCGGCCGAGGCAGGCGAGATCGAGGTACTGGCGACCTGGTATATATCTCGCAACGAGCTGGCGGAGCTTGCACCGAAGCTGACCCGCTTACGCTGGGTACAATCGCCGATTGCCGGTGTCGGCGACCAACGATTGCATGAGCTGTTTGGCCCCCACGTGACCATTACCGGTGCGGCTGGTGTCTATGGCGATATGGTGGCGGAACACGCCATGGCGCTGATCCTCGCGCTGTATAAGCGATTGCCTGAGCTGCTCGAGCAGCAACATGAGGAGCGCTGGGACGACCTTGAAGCGCGAACCCTGGCAGGGCAAACCCTGGGTGTTGTCGGTGTAGGTGGAATTGGTCGTAGCGCAGCTCGCATGGCGCGTGCGTTTGGCATGAAAACAGTCGGGGTTCGGCGTGGCGCAGGCGCCGTACCCGAGCTCGACACGACGCTACCCCAGGAAGAGTTGCCCTCGCTCCTTGCCGGCTCGGATGTCGTCTTATTGTCCGTACCGCTCACGCCGGAGACCCAGGGCATGGTCGATCGGAAGTTTCTGCAGCAGATGAAACGCTCGGCGCTGTTGGTCAATGTCGCACGCGGCAAGATAGTGGTAACTGATGACCTCGTAGAGGCCCTTCGCGACGGCTGGATTGCCGGCGCCGGGTTGGATGTTACTGAACCGGAGCCGCTGCCGAAGGGCCACCCGCTATGGCAACTGCCCGGCGTCATCATCACGCCCCACCATGCAAACCCTTCACTCCAGAGTCGGGAGCATGCGGTGCGGCGGTTCGCTGAGAACCTTGCTCGGTACGTGCGAGGTGAGCCGCTTATCGCCGTCGTCGATCCGCAACGTGGCTATTAGTTACTCGCGATAGTATTGTTCGGCAGCTACCGACACATCGTCGCTCACTCTGGCCACGGAGACGCCATCAACGCCGCCAGTACCGTTTCGCGTAAAGAGCACTATGGCCTCAAGCCGTGGGTCCGCCGCAACCCTATCGTTGTACGTCTGGGTTGCTTTCGTTGACGCATCAGTTGCGCCGGCCTCCAGCACGTCCCCGCCTCGGAGTACGTTGTCTGCCACGATCAAGCCGCCAGGGCGCACCAGCCGAAGCGCCCAGTCGAGGTACCTGGGATAATTCTCCTTATCGGCATCGATGAAGGCCATGTCGAACTGCAACTCGTCTGTCAGCAGCTGAAGCGTCTCCAGGGCTGGGCCAAGCCGAACTTCAACCCGGTCGTCGAGCCCCGCCTGCGCAATGAAACGGCGCGCGATGTTCGCGTGCCGCGGCTCCACCTCGAGGCTAATTAGCGAGCCGGCTTGGGGAATCGCGCGGCCCATCCAGAGCGTGCTATATCCCGCCAGCGTGCCAATCTCGAGCACGCGCCGAGCACCGGAAATGTGGATCAGTAAGGCAAGCAGCTTGCCAAGCGCGGGCGACACCTGGATCGACGGTAGTCCTTCGGCACGCGCGGTCTCCAGAACATCCCGCAGCAATGAGTCTTCGGGCGCGTAGCGTGCGTTGATGTAGTCGAGCAATGCGTCCTGCACATCGCGTTCACCGTGTCCGTCTTGCATTACCATATTGTCCTCTCCAGCTTTGGGCGAGCTAAAAAAGTGTGGTACCCCATGGCAACGGGCTACTAGCAAACATCACATCCGCCTTGCGCAGTGCCGCCGCGGTCTCTTCCTGGACTCGACCGGCCCGAGCAAGGCTCGCGAATGAATTGCCCCCAAGATACACTGTCCCGAGGTCCTCAATGTGCATCACCAGGTCAGCCAACTCGCCCGTGCGTCTGCACGTTGCCCCGTCTGGTGACCCGTCAAGGCGGAAACGACCGGCTGTGGTTGGATGGAAACGATCGTGGATCTCGAGCACCAGGGTCCCTTCCGCCCCATATCGGCGCGCGGCAAGGGCGCCGGCTACATCGACAATCCGAACCCAAGCCCCATCGTTTCGAAAGCGAATCTCTAACTCCCTTGGATCAGCAAGAAGCCAGCGAACCGGCTCGTCGATCGGGCTGTTTTCAGTCGTGAGAATGTTAATGAGGTCGAGGCTGAGCAGCAGTTGCCACAACGCCGCATACGCTCCCGAATTGACGGCAATTAACTCGCGAAGCGCCAGTGTATGGCTCCGCTGGCCGTCCGGCCACTCTCTCATCACGCGATACACAGCGTACCCTTCTGCTTCCCCAGAAGACGAGCGAGCGACCAGGTAGAATCGGGCGTTCTTACCAGTTAGGTCAACTGGCGGTACATCGAAGAAGTACTCCCACCAATTCGAGTTCCGGTCAATTGCGCCGGGTTGGAGCAGACGGGCCCGTTCGTAGAGGGGCGGAAGAACTGTGCGCGCTTTGGAATGGTCCATGAAATCGACGGTGCCGTCGTAACTTACCGGCGTCGAAAAACCCGCATTCTTCAGTTTGATGGAATAGCCGATGCGATCCGTGGCGATTCCGTAGCCGAAACGCCCATAGATTGGGCTTTCCGACGCAAAAAGAAGTGCTAAGGGCTCTCCACGCTCCTGAATGTCATCCAGTTGCCGCGCCATCATGGCGCGTAACAGGCCTCGCCGGCGGTGCGTGGGGTAAACGGAGACCCAGCCTACGCCTGCAACGGGAGTCGTGGTCAGGCCGGGCAGGGTCAGCGCATAGGAGCTGGCGCCGTTGGTGGCAACTATGTGGCCGTGCTCGAATATTGCCATGCTCCGGTCGAACTCAAAGCCCAACGATTCGGACTTCAGCTCATCATCAGTCAGTATGTTCCCAAATGCAATTCGTTCCCGCCGGAGGAATTCCGGCAGCTCGTCAGGCGTGATCTTGCGTAATTCAAGAGAGGTATCCATAGTCGGTATTCTACTTAGTTCCAGGTTGGCCGGCGCGTCAGCCGGCGGGCGGCCCGCGCAACTGGCATAGAACTTCGACCTATCACGTGCCGGTGTGCCTCGACACTGGCACGTGAAGGTCCTACACTTGTTGATATGGCTACCGAGACAGACACCTCCCAAGAGCAAAAAACCAAGCGCCAGATTCTACCGCCTTGGCGGGTGATGCTACACAATGACGACGTGAACGACATGCTCCATGTCGTTCAGGCTTTAGTACGAAGCGTCCCCTCGCTCACAACCAAGCGCGCCACCGAGGTCATGATCGAAGCGCACCTGCACGGCGTCGCGCAGGTTGTGGTATGCCCGAAGGAGCACGCCGAGATGTATCGGGAGCGGCTCGAACAGCACGGGCTTACCAGCACAATCGAGGCCGTATGACCGGTGAAATACGGCTGGGGATGATCGGATGCGGCCAGATCTCCGAGCGCTTCTTCGAGTGGGGACGCATGTTGCCCAATGTTCGCTTTGTCGCGACGTGCGCGGAGCATAACGCGAGTGCGGAATTCGCCGCTCGGCGATACAACTGCCCCCGTTGGTATGACGATCATCGCGCGTTGCTTGAGGATCCGGATGTCGACGCCGTCGTGATCACGACTCCACACGCGCTTCACGCGCCACAGGCGCTCGACGCGGTCGTGGCGGGAAAGCACGTGCTGGTGGAGAAGCCCATGGCGACGCGCTGGGACGACGCCAAGCGCCTCGTCGATGCCGCGGCTGCAAGAGGCGTTACGCTGTTTCCACTGCCGTTTCTTGCATACCCCGAGCAGCTTCTTGCCCAGAAATACTTGCGGGAAGAGGTGATCGGCAAGGTAGTCGCCGCCGAAGCGCAGTTGAGCTTGCCTGGCCCGCCGCGTTCCAACTGGTATTACAGCAAGGAGGCGGAAGGCGGCGCCATGTTGGACACCATAGTCTACGCGCTCAGCGATCTTTCCTGCGTGCTTGGGCCGGCCAGATGGGTTTCCGGCATGGTGAACACCCTGATTCCCTATCGCAGGACCGGTGATGGAGGGCGCGTGCATACGGAGGTCGACGACAACGTTAGCATTTCCCTCGAGTATGAGACGGGTCAGCAGGCGCTCGTTCGATCATGTTGGGCGCCGGCCTTCAAGAATCGGGCCACCATATTCTATGGGCGGCACGGGACGATATTTCTGCGCGAAGGCGGGAAACGAATCGTCATTCAAAGTTTGCTTGGCCCGGGGGCCGGCGCCCACCCGGTGGACTTCATGGGCCTGGAGCATTGTTACGAAATTATTCCTCGGCCGCTGGAAGCCGAGGAGGATATTCTTGGCTTATTTATCGGCGCGGTGCGCGGTGGCACGCCGGGCGTCTCGAACGGCGC
>JAQBPC010000593.1 GCA_028287725.1 Chloroflexota bacterium
GTGCTGTGCGAGAAGCCGCTTGGGCTGACGGTGCGCGCCTGCAGGTTGCTGGTCGACGCCGCGTTGGGCGCCGGAGCGGTGCTCGCCACCGCGGAGAACTACCGACGCGACCCTATCAACCGGCTGGTCGCGGCGTTGCTGCGCGGCGGGGCCATCGGCACCCCGTTCATGGCGCTGCAGGAATCAGTCGGCGGCGGCCGCGCGGTGACGATCACTCCCTGGCGCCACTATAAGGACCGCGGCGGCATTGTGGTCGATATGGGCGTGCACTATACCGATCTCTGGCTGTACTTCCTTGGCCCGATCGAGCGTATCGCGGGCCGGATCGCGCTCTTCGAGCCCGTTCGGCATGTCGAGGCCATGAGCGGTCACACCGCTGTGTACTATGCCGGCGGCGCGGCCGCGTCCGGGCCGGTGCAGGCCACGGCGGAGGATACCGCCGCCGGCCAGGCGACGTTTGCCGGCGGCGCGCTTGGGCATTGGATGCTCAGCCTTGCCGGCCACGGCGAGGGCTATTTCATGCGCCGCTTCTACGGCAGCGACGGCGCGCTGGATGCGCCCGGCGATCGCTCGGGCCGCCCGGTGCGCTATGCTGGGAAGGCCCAGGGCGGCTTCCGAATTCTCGACGAGGCGGACGTGCGCTCCCTCGTACCGGATTTCAAACTCGACGAGCCGACGACCCGGCTGTTCGGTGCTTCGCTACTCGCCTCCTATGAATTGCCTGGCGAAGCGATCGATCGGAAGCTGCTGGCCCTGGAGCTCGAGGACTTCGGGCGGGCAATCCTCGATCGCCGGCCACCCGAGGTCGACGGCCAGGGCGGGCTGGACGCCGTCGCCGCCGTCTACGCGTTCTTCGAGTCGTCGACCGCCGGCCGAGAGCTCAGCTTCGCGGAGGTGGCGAGCGGCGCCGCCGATGTGTATCAGCGCGATATCGATGTCGCGCTTGGTCTCGTCGACGAGCGGGTGCCATCATGAGCCAGGCCAGGCCGGTCGAGTTCGGCTTCTGCGTGCCCATTTTTGCCCATCCGGGGCCGGAGCTGTTCCGTACGCCCAGCTACGAGCGCCTGGACCCCCAGGTGACGCTGGCCGCCGCGGTGGAATGCGAGCGGCTCGGCTACGATTCGCTTTGGGTAGCGGATCACTTCTTCCTTGGTCCCGAGGGCGCAATCCTCGAGGGCTGGACCACCATGTGCGTGTTGGCCGGGCTGACCAGCCGGATCAAGCTGGGATCGATCCATCTGTGCACCGGCTTTCGCAATCCCGCCTTGCTGGCCAAGATGGCCGCGACCCTCGATGTGCTCAGCAACGGCCGGCTGCTGTTCTTCGCGGACTCCGGCAACCGGCGCGTCGAGTTCGAGGCCTATGACTTTCCCTGGCACGAGGACAGTTCGGTGCGCAATGCGCGCATGCGCGAGGCGCTGGAGCTGATCCTTCGCCTCTGGCAGGAGGACGGTCCGGTCACCTTCTCCGGCCGCCACTACGCGGCGCGCGAGGCGCGGTGTCTGCCCCATCCAGCGCAACGGCCCCACCCGCCGTTGTGGCTGGGCGAAACGCCGGACGAGGTGATGCTGGCCGCCACGGCGGAGCTGGCCGACGGCTGGAACAGCACGCCGGTCTCCGTCGCAAGCCTGCGCGAACGGCTGGGCCGTGTCGCGGCCGCATGCGCGGCGGTAGGCAGGCCGCTGAGCGATCTGGAGCTCTCGCTGGAGACGCAGGTGCTGATTGCGCCAACACGCCGGCGCGTCACGGAGTTGCTGGAACACGCGGCGAGTTTGCGCCATACCGGAGAGACTGGCGAGGGCGCCAATCTCGCCTTGCTGGAGGATCGCTCGCTGATTGGCACACCCGACGAGGTCATCGCCCGCATCGAGGAGTATCGCGCACTGGGAATCAGCCACTTTATGCTCTGGTTCATGGATTTTCCAAGCATGGAAGGGGTGCGGCTCTTCGCGCAGACGGTAGCGCCGCACTTCAAAGGATAGGGGAGAGAAGAGACATGTTGCTGGGCTACGCCACATGGGGCATGCCTGAACTACCAATCGCGGTGACGCTGGATCACGTGGCGGGCCTGGGATTCGATGGGATTGAGCTGACCGTCTTCCCCGGCTATTCGACGGAACTCAGCCGGCTCGACGCGGCTGAGCGCCGCAGCATTCGCGCGTTGCTGGACCAGCACAAGCTGGCGTTGCCCTCGATCGCCGTGCATCGGGATCTGGTGGTCGAGGATCCGGAGCAGTGGGCGGAAAACCTCGCTTACCTGCGGGATGCCATCGATCTGGCAGTGGACTTGGCGGGGCCCGAAGGCATGCCCGTGATCAACAATCTTGCGGGCGGCAAATCCGGCGAGTTCGACCGGCAGCGCCCGCGCCTGGTGGAGCGGCTGCACCAGATCCTGGACTACGCGGCGCGGCGCGACGTGATCATTGCCCTGGAGCCGCACGTCTTCACTATCCTCGAATCGCCAATCACCACCAAGCAGATCATCGAGGAAATCGACTCGCCATACCTGCGGGTGCAATTCGACATCAGCCACTTCGACGTGCTGGGCTACACCATCGACGAGACGGTGCCGGTGCTGGCACCACTCGCCGTCCATACGCACGTCAAGGATCAGCGCGGCCGGGCACCTGAGCACGAGTTTCTGATCCCCGGCGAGGGCACCTTCGACTATGTCCGGTACCTGAAGGCGATGCGCCAGGCCGGGTATGACGGTTTCATTACGGGCGAGGTGAGCGTGATGGTGCAGCGGCGCCCCGACTACGATCCTCTCGGCGCCGCGACTATGACCTACCAGACGCTCGCTCGCGCCTTTGAGGAGGCCGGGGTCCGGCGGGCGGTGCGAATATGATGCAATGAGCGCTCGTCATATCCGACTACTGCTTTTCCATCGCTGAGAGTTGGAGGCACAGCATGAGATTTGTCACCTACACCGCGGACAGCGGCCCCCGCGTGGGGATGCTCGAGAACGGCGGTGTCGTGGACCTCGGCTTCGACGGCGACATGGTTGCGTTTATTGAAGCTCGCGCGCCAGTACGGGAGCGTACCCATGTAGAAAATGCCCGGTTGCTGGCCCCGATACGCCCACGATCGCTGCGCGATTTTCTCGCCTTCGAGGGGCATATGCACAATGCGCTGACAAGGCTCGGTCGTCCTATCCCCGACGAGTGGTATACGGTTCCGGCCTATTACAAGGGTATGCCCGACACCGTGATCGGCCCCGAAGACGAGATCCCGTGGCCGCCCTACACGAACCAGATCGACCATGAGTTGGAGCTTGCGGCGGTCATTGGCCGTCCGGGCAAGGACATATGCACAGAGGACGCGGCCGGCTACATCTTCGGCTACACGATCTGGAATGATGTGTCGGCGCGTGACGTGCAGCGACGCGAAGTGCCGATCGGGATGGGTCCATCCAAGGCGAAGGATTGGGATGGCTCCAACGTGCTTGGGCCGTGCATCGTGACCGCGGATGAGCTCGATGCCAGTGACCTCACCATGCGCGTGCGCGTCAACGGCGAGCTCTGGGGCGAAGACACCTCGGGGCACATGCATCATACCTTCGCGGACATGATTGCGTACGCCTCGCAGGCACAGACCCTGTACCCCGGTGAGATCTTCGGCTCCGGTACCGCGGCAACCGGCTCCGGCTTGGAAATTGATCGGTGGCTCAAGGAGGGGGATATCGTGGAGCTTGAGATCGAGGGCATAGGCGTCCTCCGCAATCGCATAGGAAAGAAAGGAGAGTAGCAATGGCATTCGTCGTAGCGGCAATCTGGACGGCCAAGGAGGGCCAGGAGGATACCATCGCGGAGGTGATCCGGGTGATGACGCCACCCTCGCGCGAGGAGCCGGGTTGCCTGTTCTACCAGGCCCAGCGTTCGCAGGAGAACCCGCGCGTGTTCTTCCTTTATGAACAGTATGTCGACCAGGCAGGGTATGAGGCGCACATGGCGACTCCACACTTCGAAAAGCATGTGCGGGGCGAGGCGATCCCGAATCTGGAGAGCCGCGAGCGCGCGTTCTATGAGACAATTTGACGTAGTTTGCGGTCATGGTCCGAGCACCGCAAATGCCCGTAACTTCGGAACCGCTGCTGAACCTGGCATGCTGAAGCCCTTGATCCAGGTCCACGATCATCTCACGGAGTTTCGCCGGCGCAGAACGGATACATGGGCGAAGGCAAAGGATAGGGGTTTGTGAAGATCACGCGGTTGGAGAGCCTGTTCGTCAAGCCGCGCTGGCATTTCCTCAAGGTCCACACCGACGAGGGGATCGTGGGGCTGGGCGAGCCGATTGTCGAGGGCCGCGCGCGCACCGTCGCCGCGGCCGTGCACGATCTGGAATCCTACCTGATCGGCCAGGACCCACGCCAGATCGAGCGGCACTGGCAAACGATGTATCGGGGCACGTTCTACCGCGGCGGCCCCATCCTGCTCAGCGCCATCAGCGGTGTTGAGCAGGC
Organism: Chloroflexota bacterium; assembly: GCA_028287725.1. Classification (GTDB taxonomy): domain Bacteria; phylum Chloroflexota; class UBA5177; order JANWHV01; family JANWHV01; genus JANWHV01. The sequence goes on from JAQBPC010000593.1 coordinate 4,463, forward strand.
TATGTGGGACATCCTGGGCCAGTCGCTCGGCGTTCCGGTCTACCAACTTCTGGGCGGCGCGGTGCGCGACCGTATCCGAGTGTACGCCCATTGCGGGGGCGACAGCCCTGAGGAGGCGGCTCAAAGTGCCCGCGATCAGGTGGCGCTGGGATTCACGGCGCTCAAGACGGCTATCGATGCGCCGGTGCGCATCATCGATACCAGGGCCTACGTCGAGCGACAGGTCGAGCGCATTGAGGCCATGCGCGCGGCGATTCCTGACACGGTCGATCTCGCCGTCGATTTCCACGGGCGCGTCAGCCCCGCCATGGCCATCCGACTTGCCCAGCGGCTGGAGGGGTGCGACTTGCTGTTCATCGAGGAACCGGTGCTGCCTGAGAATGTGGATGCCTTAGTCGCGGTGGCCCGGTCGACCACGATTCCCATTGCGACAGGCGAGCGCCTCTACACGAGGTGGGGATTCCGCGAAGTGCTGGAGAAGCAGGCGGCGCGCGTGCTCCAGCCCGACCTTTGCCACGCAGGTGGGATCGGCGAGGTGCGCAAAATCGCCGCAATGGCCGAGGTATACTATGCGGCCATCGCCCCCCACAATCCGCTCGGGCCCATCTCGCTGGCCGCGGCCCTGCACGTCGACGCATGCATTCCGAACTTTCTGTGCCAGGAGCAAGTGTCGCTCGGCGAAGGCTACCTGACGCGGCCGTTTGTCTTGCAAGACGGCTATATTGCTCTACCAACGGCGCCCGGCCTGGGCATACAATTGGACGACGCGGCGGTGGCTGCGCAACTCTACGATGGGAGCTGGGAGACGCCACGCCTAGTACACCCCGATGACGGGTCGTTCGCCGACTGGTAGTGATCACCCGGTTATGACACGTCTACGTGGGTAAAGACATGAGAACGAATAAACGTGTGTAGGCAGACGCGCCAGGCTCGGTTCGCTGCCTCGGCGCATCGTACACGGAGGTGATACCAGTCGAGCAGCAGCGTCTTGTCCGCGATGGTGCCGAGATCCCGAGCGAAGAAGTCGCGGATCCAGCGGGCGCAGTCGGCAATGCCGAGCAGCGAATTCCCAGGCTCAAGGAAGCGCTCGATCCATCCTCGCACCTGCTGCAGGAAGGCGGCGCCCACTCCGCTCAAGTAGCGATAGCCGTCCCATGTGGCTATATGCGCGGTGCGCAGCTCGATAAACTCCCGCCGAATCGGCGCACGCGAGCACCTCGTCGATAGTAACCAGGAGCTGATGCTCCGCCACGTCTGGGACCAGGTGGCGCAGGTCCGTTGCCGAACGTGCTGGATCGCTCCGACGCGCCTCGATCACTCGCGCCCAGTCGGCCCATGCAATGCTCCTGGGCGGGCAGGTGTTCTCTCGAGCGAGCGCCGCCTCAACCGCGTTGCTCAGCACGGCGGGCCACCCAGCACGCCGCTTCGGTGTGCTATACGGTACCAGCGGTACTGGTGCGAGGCTGCCGCCGGCCTGGTATGGGTAGGCTCCGATCGCCTCCCGCTCGGCTATACGGACGAGCGCCCCATGCCGCCGCACCAATGTGCAAAGGGTGGTGGGGGAGAGGATCCGCTCCTCCTGCGCCTGCCAACCGAGAAGCCGAGCGGCTGTGGCGAAGGACACGTCCTGAGTGAGTAGGAAGGCCCGCTCTCGCAAACTCCGGGAAATCACCATGCCGCGGCGGATAGGCAGGGCCTGGTCACCGGGCCTGACGCGAACACCGCTGTCCCAGTGGGACAGCATCTGACGCCGCAGTTGGAGGGTGCCCAGACGGCTGGCGACGGTGATCGGC
>JAQBPC010000598.1 GCA_028287725.1 Chloroflexota bacterium
TCGAAGTCCCATGCTTCTCCTCGATCCAGCGCTCGGTTGCCAGCCCACCGCCGTGGATGCACCCCCATAACATGAACTTCCAGGCGGCGCCGTGCCACAGTCCTCCAAGCAGCATCGTCACTATCAAGTTCAGGTAGGTGCGGATGCGTCCCTGCCGATTGCCGCCAAGTCCTATATAGAGATAGTCTCGCAGCCAGCGTGAGAGGCTCATGTGCCAGCGCCGCCAGAAATCGCGCAGGGTAACCGCCGCGTACGGGCGGTCGAAGTTCGGCGGGAAGTGGAAGCCAAGGAGCAAGGCGAGACCAATTGCCATGTCGGAATACGCCGAGAAATCGCAGTAAATCTGCACAGCGTAGCCGTAGATGGCCGCAATCACATCCGTGCGCGAGTGAACGGACGGCGAGCCGAAGACCGGGTCGACCAGCCTGGTGGCGATCGGGTCCGCCAGCACCACCTTTTTCACCAGTCCACCGACGATCAAGCCAAAGGCACGCGCTGCCTCGATGCGCATTGGATTCCTCGGCTTGGCAAACTGCGGGATCAGCTCGCTTGCGCGGACGATCGGGCCGGCAATCAGGTGCGGGAAGAACGAGGAGAACAGCGCAAAGTCGAGCCATGATGCCGGGTTCGAGCGTCCCCGGCGAACGTCGATCACGTAGGACATCGACTGGAAGGTATAGAAGGAGATACCCACGGGCAGCGCTACTTGCAGAAGCGGCACCGGGGCGGCCATGCCGAGCTTCGCGCTCAACGTCGCTATGTTGGCGACAAAGAAGCCGTAATATTTGAACCAGCCGAGCAGACAAAGATCGCCGGTGAGCACCGTGGCCAGGGCCACGATCGCGCACGCTGACTACACCTGGGCAGGGCAAGAAGCACGGCGAGCGATTGGTTCCAGATCGTGCAGCCCGCCAGCAGGAACACGAACCGTGGGTCCGCGCTGCCATAGAAGAAGTAGCTGACGGCGATCATGAAGGGCTTCCATAGCTGCGGATGCGGCATTAGCAGCCACGAAAGCGGCAGCACCACGGCGAAGAATGCTGCGAATTGCAGGGTGGGGAAAATCATTCGATCTCAGCGCTTCCCAACAGGCAAATTGGTTACATGGCGCGCCTCACCGGATGCCGTCCTGCACATTGCCAATTGGAGGCTCCTTTGTCGAGGCTGGGAATAGGAGGGTTACACCTGAGATCGCCATGGATGCCCGGCAAGAAACTAGCTGAGTCGATCGTGGAACAAGCTGAGGAGGCTGATCTCGGCGACAGGTGAGGGAATGTGCCGGAGAATGCTCACCGGTACCTCGCTCGTTTGCCTGCCATCGCCGGCCAGCGAAGACCGACGCCGGATCAGTGCCCTGATGTTACCGTAAGGAAACGCTCCCTACTATATGAGATGTGGGCTTCCTGACCTTCCGAGGGGCGGAAAACAAGTTGCCTACCTCCTGAGAATTGATACTTTGGGCGGTTTTCAGGCCGGCAGGCGGATCTTCCCGCGGACTGGCCGGCAGATCGGCGCGCTGAGCATCCGTTTGCGCCTTCCAACAATGGTAACGACCGAATCGTGTGGGAAATTACACCGGCGACGCCGGTATGCTCAGCATTAATCGCGAGCGCTGGTTGCCCGTCGTAAACCCTCTCCAACGAGCGTAAAGGCAAGAACGGTGATTATGATTGCGGCGGCTGGGTAGAACAAGAGCGGCGGGTCGCTCCGGTAATAGTCGAGGGCAATATTGATCATCACGCCCCACGAATTGTCGGTGGAGGGGATGCCTAGGCCGAGGAAACTGAGTGTGGATTCGAGACTCACTGCTGTGGCCACGCCAAGCGTGGTGTAGACGAGCACAACCGGCAAGACTTGCGGCGCAATGTGATGACGCAGAATGCGGAGGTTGCCCGCGCCGAGCGCGCGCGCCGCCTCGACGAATTCGCGTTCTCGTATGGTGAGCACCTGGGCGTACACCGTCCTGGCCAGCGGCGGCCAGGCCACTGCCGCCACGACCACCACGACGGACTGGATGCCATTGCCGAACGCCGCCGCGAGCGCCATCGCCAACAGCACAGGCGGAAACGACAAAAGCACATCGGTACCGCGCATCAACAGCACGTCGACCCAGCCGCGCAGGTAACCGGCCAGGCAGCCGGCGGCGACGCCGACCACAGCCGTCATAACCATGGCGACGCCGGCGATGGCCAGGGAGGTACGGCCGCCCCACAAAAGGCGGCTCAGCACGTCCCTTCCTCCGGGATCGGTGCCAAGAAGAAACTTTGCCGTATGGCCGAGGGGATTGCCGTTGTTGTCCGTCCCGTCGTCGAAGACAAAGTTGGGATTGTGCGGAGAAACCAGCGGCGCCAGGATGGCGAGCGTGACGAAAATGACGATCACGATGATCCCCGCGAGTGCGCCGGGATCACGGAGCAATTGATTGAGGACGCTCGCCCGCCGGTTCGGTACGAATTCGTGTGCGTCGACGGCGGCGCCCGTCGCGGGTGCAGTGCTATTGGGTATGGCGGCTTCGCCATGTTCCATCCGCCGTATCTCCCGTTTTAAGGTCCTGGCACGGTCCCCTGCACCGCGTTCTGCTCCAGGACATTCAGGATTATAGCGGAGA
>JAQBPC010000619.1 GCA_028287725.1 Chloroflexota bacterium
AGATAGGCGAAGGCTCGAGCAGCGGACGCTTCCGGATCCGCCGCGACGTCTTCGAGCGGTATCGTGGTGAGCCCGAGCCGCTGGATCACCGCGCGTTCCCACGGTGTGTTGTGAGAGGCGTCATTGGCGAACAGCAGCACCTGGTCGGGGGTGAGTAACGGATAGCGAGGCCCGAACCGGCTCAGCTCAGGTGTCGCCGGCTCCTCCCCGAGCAGGTGTGCCACGCCCATCCAGTCAAGCGCGCCATCAGGCACGCTTTGGGGTGTGTTGAGATCGCCGTGTATGTCAAAGTAGAGCAGGCCGATTCGCTCTTGGGTGGGTAGGTGGCCGGCGACGGTGCCCAGCTCGACGGTACAGTCGCCACCGAGCACGAGGGCAACTTCGTCGCTCGCCACGGCGTCGCGCACCCGCTGGGCCACGGCTTCAGCGATCTCCACCACGACTGGGAGGTTCTGGGCGTAGCGGTTGGACCGGTCGGGCCGCCATCGCCACACAGGTAGGTCCCCGTGATCGCGTGTTACCGCACCTGCCTGCTCGAGTCGCTCGCGGAGCCCGGCTTCGCGCAGTGCGCGCGGCGCCTTCTCCTGGCCCGGAGCATAAGCGCCGGCACTGCTCGGCGCGCCGATGAGCCCGATGGATCGTGGCACCTTCGTCCCCCTTGTCACTCAGAGGAAGCGCTGAGGTAAGTACACCCAGCGACGGTGGGCAACGCCAGGGGCGCACTGCGCCCGAAAAACAACGCGACCGGCAGGCGCGGTCATCTGCCAGGCGTTTCGACTTTCTTTCCACCTGCTCGTATCTCCATGTCGACCTTTGGTGTAACGGTATGACTAGCACCAATTAGCGTTACGGCAGCGGATTCTTTATCAAGCGCGAAAGACGTTATGATGCGATGTGCCACTGAGCGCGCCGTACTAGATGACTCCGAACTACGCTGAGCGATCGTAACGGCGCGCATCAGGCGGCGGCCATTGCCGCCGAGCTCAACGGTATCGAATGCCGGCAGGGGCGGCTGGAGTATGGAGGCAGGCCCATCGCAAACCTGAAGCGCTATGCACCCGTGGCAATACACCTGCTGTTCTGGACAAGCGTGCTTGTGTACACGGTGGTTTTTAGCCTGCTCAGCCTCCAGCAGTATCATGCCTTTCTTCCCCACGCCCTGGACCTTGGGAACATGGCTCAAGCGGCCTGGAATACCGTCCACCTCAATCCGTTTCGCTACCAGAATCAACGCCTCCATATCAATTTTGAAGCGTTCGGGACTACGAGTCGGCTCAGCGCACATGTTGAGCCAATATTTCCCGTAATTTCAGTTGTCTATTACTTTTGGCAGCATGTTGAGACTTTACTCGTTCTCCAGACAGTGGCCATTGCGGCCGGCGCCCTGCCTGTGCGTCTTCTTGCGCGCCGGCGCCTCGGACCAGGGCTTCCGGAAATCGTCTTTCCGCTGGCCTACTTGCTCTTCCCGGCGCTCGAGGCCGCAAATTTGGATGAGTTTCATCCAGTTGCCTTGGCGGCGCCGCTGTTGTTGTGGGCGTTTTATCTCGCCGATATTCGACGGTATTCGCTGTTTGTTTTGCTGTCGTTAGCCGCGATTGGCTGTAAGGAAGAAATCGGTGTAGTGGTTGGCGGGATCGCCATTTTCTGGATTGCTTTGCGAAACGGGGATCGTCGATTCGGTGTGATAGTCGCCATTTTGAGCGTGACGTGGTCACTCCTGGCGCTGAAGATTGTCGTGCCGCATTTTAGCGGCGGCGAAAGCTCCTACTGGGCGCGCTATCTCCCTCCCGGCTACCCGGTAGCTCGGTATCCGGTCACCCAGGCCGATATCCTCCAGTACTGGCTCCATCACCCTATGCAAGTACTGGATGACCTGCGAAGCGAGGCAAAGCTCAGCTATATGCATCGCTTACTCGTTCCGTTCGGGTACATGTCACTTGTGAACCCGGTAACGCTCCTGGCAGGCATACCAAGTTTGCTGCTGGTTCTGCTCAGCGAGGAACCGCACATGTACAGCGGGCTTGCGCACTATAGCGTTGAGCTGGTGCCGGTCATTGTTGTCGCCGCGATTCTGGGAACGGAGTTGCTGAGCAAGCTTGTTGTAGCAAGACTTCGCGTCTCCTCCACGGTCGCCGTGGCGGCTTGCTGCCTCTATGTCCTAGCTTCGTCTATAGCGAATCATAGGGTTAACGGCTTCAGCCCGCTCGCCGAGAGTTTTGTAGTTCCGGCAGTCACGGCGCACGACAAACTGCTCGATCAGGTGCTTCACTTGATTCCCGCGGGAGCTTCGGTCTCGGCACAAGACGCGTTAAACGCGCACCTGAGTGACCGCGGCCGGATCTTCCTCTTCCCCGACCTCGACCACAATCATGTGCAATACATCGTGCTGGACACGACATTGGGCACGGGCTCGGCTATCCGACCCTGTGATCTCTACACCCGGGTTATCGGCGAGCCATTCCCCGCGCCCGCGGCCCCACTACCGTGTGACACTGCTGTCAGCACCGCAAGTAATCAGCTGCCTACCCACACTTCCCGGAGCGCCGACCAGCGAGCCGCCGCATATTCGTTGCTGCACAGTGGCCGCTGGATCGTCCGCTTCGCTCGGGACGGAATTCTGCTGCTCGAGCAGCGGAAACCGCGGGATCCGGCCGGCAGCGAATTGCCGGCAGCGTTCTATAGCTTCGTCACCCCTGCGGCCGGCACCCCAGCCCACCGCGTGGTCGCTCGATTTGGTGACTTCCTCGAGCTGGAAGGTTTCTCGATTGCGCGACGAGAGGTAACGAACCTGCGGAACCCTGACGTGGTGGTAACGACCTGGTGGCGCGCCCTTAAGGCATCCCCGCGAGCGCTGACGATCATGCACTACCTGTCCGACAGCACCGGCGCCTTACAAAATTATGCATCCGACCAGCAAGCAACAGATTGGCTGCCGATTGCCGGCTGGCAGCCCGGCCAGACTTATATGGTCAAATCGACGCAGCTGACCGTGAAAACCAATAAGAGCGGCCGTATCGATGTTGATCTCGGCCTAACACCTGACCCCGGCACGTACATGAATACGACGAAAAATCTGCAGATCCGGTTGATTCATGATGCAGGTACGGCGGCACTGGTCGGTCCATGTGGCTGTAACATGTTACGGCTCGGGCACATCGACGACTCTTTGTAGCGGGGGACTCAGGGTCTCGGATGGTGGTACGATAGTGACCGCTAATTTGCGGTTTGCCTGCAAGCAAAAATCACGTTCAATGAACGAGTCATAACCCGGACATCACGGATCCAATGTGTAATTGTGAGTCGGCAGGAGGTGTTTCGGCAGATAGTAAGTTACAGGCTACATCTCGAGCTATTGTTTAATACGTTCCTTCCAAGATACTCATTCAAATTCACCGTGAGGAGTTCCGACATGACAGACACTTCGGGACAGCACCTGCCGGCAAACAGAGATCTCGATAAGCGTTACCAATCTGGCGATATCTCGCGCCGCGGCTTCGTCGCTACCCTTGCCGCCGCGACTGCCGTACTCTCATTTGGCGGTTCGCTCGGCGCGGCCCGCGCTGCCGCCGAGCGCCGCGCCGATCAGTTGGATGCCCAGGCCGCGCCAAAGCGAGGCGGCATCCTCAAGGCGGGCTTGACAGGCCAGCCGGATCAATTGGATCCCGCCACCTCTTCGGTGTATACCGCGGCCCAAATCTACGACAACGTATTCGATAAGCTGATCGTGCTGGATCGGAACGGCAGCTTCTTGCCGGCCCTGGCAACCAGGTGGAGGCAGCTGGATCCGCGTACCTGGGAATTCGACCTGGTGCACAATGCGGTCTTCCACAACGGCGAGCCCTTCACGGCGGCCGATGTGCAGTACACCTTCCAGCGCATCCTGAACCCGAAGACCGCCAGCGCCTATACGCCGCTGTTCGACTCGATTGCCAGCGTCCAGGTGGTGAACAAGTTCACCGTGCGCTTCCACCTGAAACAGGCATTCGGTCCCTTCCTGACCAACCTCGCCGCCAACGGGGAGATCGTCAACGCGAAGGCCATTAAAGCGTTCGACCCAAAGCGGCATCCCATCGGCACCGGGCCGTTCAAGTTCAAGGAATGGATCACCAGCGACCACGTCACGCTCGAACGCTGGCCACACTACTGGGGGAGCGGCACGCCCTACGTCGACAGCGTGATCTTCCGTGGCATGCCCGTCGACGAAGGCCGTCTTGCGGCGTTGCAAAGTGGCGAGGTGAACTGGGTCGATGCGGTGCCGCTGCAGGACGTTAAGCGCCTGCGCAGCGGCAGCAACCCGGTCTTCATGACCTCGAATAACGCCGGCCTGCCCGACTTCCTGACCTTCGTGGTGGATAAGCCGCCCTTCAACAATAAGAAGCTGCGGCAGGCCGTCGCCTGGGCCATCGACAAGCGGGCTATCCTGGCGGTAGCCTACTTCGGCGTAGGCCAGGTCGGGTCCGCCGAAGTGCCAACCGGCAGCCCCTGGTATTCGAGCAATGATCCGTACCATGCGGGGCCGAACCTGGCCAAGGCGCAGCAATTGCTGCATGAGGCCGGATATCCCAACGGGCTTACCGTCGAATATCTGGGTCTACCCCAATATCCGGAGCTGCTCAAGACGGGCGAGATCGTCAAGGAGCAGCTGGCGCAGATCGGCATCACCATGAACATCACGCAGCTCGACGTCACTCCCTGGAGCACGCGGTTGGTCAACAAAAACTATCAGATCACCTCGGCGTATCAGGAGCGGACTATCGATCCCGATAACTTCTACAGCCTGTTGCTCACCCACGACGCGACGCTGAACTATAGCGGCTACAAAAACCCAGCCCTGGATTCGCTGGTCAGGCAGGCCAAGCAGGCAACTGATCCCGCCACCCGCAAGAAGCTCTACGCGAAGGTGCGGAACATCATGTACGAAGATGTGCCCTTCGTCTTCGTCCATTACGAAACACTCAACTACGCCATGCAGCCTCGGGTGCACGGGTCTCAGGTGCTACCCTCGCTGGAATTGCGTTTCAAGGATGTGTGGCTCGGCTAAACTGGTGCCCGCGCCTTGGCTCAGAGCCAAGGCGCGGGCCGTATGACTGGGGAGCCGTCACCAGGTGTAAGGAATCACGATGCAGGGCACTCTAGGATATATCGCTCGCCGGCTGGCATTGGCCGTGCCGGTGTTGCTGGCGATGAGCGTGTTTGTCTTCGCCATCATTCATCTCACGCCAGGCGATCCGGTCCGGGCCGCGTTGGGTTTAAGCTATGCGCCGACGGCGGCAGCTACCCTGCGGCACCAGATGGGCCTCGACCAGCCAATCGTTCAGCAGTATCTGAACTGGCTTGGGAACGTCTTGCGCGGGAATCTGGGACAGGATCTCATCTCGCATCAGCCGTTGAGCGAGCTCTTGTCGCAGCGGCTTCCGGTTACTCTGGAGCTCACGGTACTCTCGATGGGACTAGCCGTGATTATTGCCGTCCCGCTAGGCGTCGCCGCGGCTCGTCACCCGGGCGGCATAGTCGACCGGCTCCTGGGCGGCATCACCCTCTTGGGCATTTCCGTGCCGGACTTCGTGCTGGGCACATTGCTCATCCTGCTCTTCGCCGCGACCCTGAACTGGCTGCCGCCGCAAGATTTCGTTCCATTCACGCAGAGCCCGTCGGATAATCTGCGGCATCTGCTGCTGCCGGTTATTGCGCTGGCCATGGCCGAAGTGGCATACATTTCCCAGACGACCAGAGCGAGCATGTTGGAGACGTTGAACCAGGACTACATTACCTTCCTGCGCGCAAAGGGCATACCGGAGCGCACCGTAGCCTATAAGCACGCGTTGCGCAATGCTGCCGTCCCCGTGATAACGGTGATCGGCGTGCAGTTCGGCACGCTGTTAGGCGGAGCGATCGTGGTGGAGAATGTGTTCTCGCTACCCGGGGTTGGAAAAATGACGGTCGACGCGGTCTCCACGCGTAACTATCCCATCGTGCAGGGCGGCGTACTGGTGATCGCCGCGATCTTCATCGCGGTCAATCTCATCACCGACATACTCTATGGTGTTTTTAACCCACGCATCCGAGAGGGCCAACGATGAGCGCCCCGGCCACGATGCCGGCCGCGCAAGATTCCAGGCCCGTGCGGTTCGGACTCCTCACCAGAGCTCTGGGGCGCAACCGGGCGATCGTGGCCGGCCTGGCAATCGTCCTGGCGCTGACCCTGGTCGCGCTCGCCGCCTCCATGATCACACCGTATAGCTACCACGCGATGTCCTACGACGCGGTGCTGGCGGGACCAAGCAGGGCACATGTCTTCGGAACCGACGGACTCGGGCGCGATCTCTTTACCCGCGTCGTGTATTCATTTCAGGTCTCGCTCAAGGTGGCGTTCGGGTCCGTCGTGCTGGCGCTGCTGGTGGGCATACCCTTGGGCCTGGTTGCCGGCTATTGGGGCGGCCTGCTCGACGGGCTACTGATGCGGTTAATCGATATGCTCCTGGCCTTCCCCGCGATTCTGCTGGCAATCGCGCTCATTACCATCCTGGGGCAGGGCTTGACCGTCATGGTCATCGCCATCGCCGTCGTCTACGTGCCGATCCTTGCGCGCGTGCTGCGCGGGTCAGTGCTGGATGTACGGCAAGCCACTTACGTAGAAGGGGCGCGGGCGCGCGGCGCCGGCCACATGCGGCTGATGCTGCGCCATGTGTTACCGAACAGCATTGGTCCCACGCTCGTGCAAGCGACGCTGCTGATGGCCTTCGCCATCCAAATCGAGGCTGGCCTCTCATTCCTGGGGCTTGGGGTGCAGCCGCCTACGCCTTCGCTTGGCTACATGTTGCAGGAAAACCATGGCTATATCTCGCAGTCGCCCTGGGGATCGCTGTTCCCTTGTTTGGCCATCGCGCTGGCCGTGCTTGGCTTCAATCTGCTGGGCACTGGCCTTCGATCGTCACTCGATCCCAGGGGGCGGGCACGATGAGTGCGACGGATACACTGCTGGAGGTGAACGACCTCTCGGTGCGCTTCGCGGTGGAAGCCGGCGCCGTGCATGCCGTGTCGGATGTGAGTTTTTCGCTTCGGCGTGGCCAGACGCTCGGCCTGGTGGGCGAGTCCGGCTGCGGGAAAAGCACCGCGGCATTCGCTCTCATGGGCTTGCTCCCGAGGAACGGCCGCGTGACGGCGGGAAGGGTCGAGTTCGAGGGACGCGACCTGCTCAAACTGCGGCCACGCGAGCTCCAGGCCCTGAGGGGCGACCGCATCTCAATGGTGTTCCAGAACCCCATGACCTCGCTTGACCCGGCCTATACCGTGGGCGCGCAGATCGTCGACGTCCTGCGCGAGCATCGCCGGCTCGCCGCCGGCGCGGCGAAGGCCCGTGCTATCGAGCTGCTGCGCCGGGTGGGTATCCCCTCGCCCGACCAGCGATTCCACTCCTATCCGCACCAGCTCAGCGGTGGGCAACGCCAACGCGTGGTGATCGCCATCGCGCTGGCCTGCGAGCCGGCCTTGCTGATCGCCGATGAGCCGACCACGGCCCTGGACGTGACGATCCAGGCGCAGATCCTGTCACTGCTGCGCGACCTGTGCGCCGAAGAGGGAACGGCAATTATTCTTATCAGCCATGATCTGGGCGTTATCGCCCAAATGTGTAATCGCGTCGCCGTGATGTATGGCGGCAGGCTGGTTGAGGAAGGTCCCGTGGATCGTATCTTTGCCAGGCCTCTGCACCCATATACTCAGGCGCTATTACGCTCGATTCCCTCGGCCGGTGTCGGGCGCGGCAGCCTTGCGGTGATCGAGGGCGGCGTACCGAATCTGGTACAGCCACCACCCGGCTGCCCTTTTGCGCCACGCTGTGCGCACCGTATGGCAATCTGCGCCGAGCGAATGCCTGTGCGCACCGCACCGGAGCCGGACCATCAGGTGGCCTGCCACCTCTACGAGGAGACGGCATGAACGCGCCGTTACTCGAGGTACGCAACCTGAAGCGCTATTTCCACGCATCGCGGACGGGAGGACTGCTTGGCGGCGTCCCGCGGCTGGTACGCGCCGTCGACGATGTCTCCCTTACCCTGGAAAAAGGCGAGACGCTTGGGCTGGTCGGCGAGTCGGGCTGCGGCAAGAGCACGCTGGGTCGGGCCATGCTGCGGCTGATCGAGCCGACGTCCGGGCAGGTACTCCTCGATGGGCAGGACATCATGGCGCTGCGAGGCGGGGATTTACGCAAGGTTCGCCAGTGGATGCAGATGGTCTTTCAGGATCCTTACTCCTCGCTCAATCCCCGTATGCGCGTGAGCGCCATCCTGCGCGAGCCACTCGATATCTTCCACATCGGCACCTCGCTGGAGCGGAGCCGGCGCGTGAGCGCGCTGCTCGAGCGTGTGGGATTGGATGCTTCCTTCGCGCGGCGTTTCCCGCACGATCTGAGTGGCGGGCAGCGGCAGCGCGTGGGCATCGCGGCGGCACTGGCGCTGGAGCCACGGGTGATCGTGGCCGACGAGCCGGTGAGCGCGCTGGATGTCTCAGTGCAGGCGCAGATCCTGAACCTATTTCACCAGCTGCAGCGCGATCTCCGGCTCGGTATCGTGTTTGTCGCGCATAACCTCGACGTCGTGCAGCACGTAAGCGATAGGGTCGCGGTGATGTACCTGGGCAAGATCGTGGAGACCGCGCCTACCGCCCTGCTCTTCGCCGCGCCGCAACATCCGTATACTCAAGCGCTCCTCTCGGCCATCCCAGTAGCGGATCCCTCGCAGCCAATTCGTGCACAAGTCCTGCTAGGGGAGGTGCCAAGCCCGATAGACCCGCCCATGGGCTGCCGCTTCCACCCTCGGTGCCCGTTGGCCGAGGATATCTGCAAGCGCGTCGAGCCGGCGCTGCTCGCCTATGGGCCAGGCACGGCCGTGGCATGCCATGTTGCCATGCGAAGTCTGGGAGTAGAGGCGTCGAGCGGGAGTCACGCCGGAGTGGCGGGGCAAGGTGACGCGGAGGAGCGTAGGTCATAGGAAATGCTAGGGCCGGGAGAGGTGCCTGCGGGAGCAGCTTGGAGCTCGTAAGATGATGAAGGTGTGCGCTCGAGGCACGCGCTGGATGAGCTGAAAAGAGAGGGAATCGCACATGCCGACGACGAAAGCGAATGGCATCACGATCAATTATGAAGTTCATGGAGATGGGTCGCCGCTGCTGCTGATCAACGGCTTGGCCGATGATCTCAGCGCCTGGGGCTACCAGATCGACGAGTTCGCTCAGCACTATAAGACGATCGTCTTCGATAACCGCGGCATTGGCGGCACGGAGAAGCCGGCCGGTGGTTACACCACCCGGCAGATGGCCGCCGACGCCAAGGAGCTGCTCGACGCACTGGGAATCGAACGCGCCCATGTGCTGGGCGTCTCCATGGGCGGCATGATCGCGCAGGAGTTCGCTATCGCCTATCCAGGCACAGTCGACAAGTTGTTACTCTGCTGCACATGTAGCGAGCCGAGCGAGGCTAACAAACGCCTTTACCGCATCTGGGAAGAGACGGCGCCGATACTGGGCCTGGGACAGATGATGAAGGAAGTGCTGCTGTGGTGCTTCACGCCGGAGTTCTTGCAACAGCACCCCAATGTCGCCCAGGAGACCGAGGAGGCACTCACCGGGATCACGCAGCCGGTCGAGGCGTATCTCTCTCAGCTCAACAGCATTCAAGTGCACAATGCCACGGCCCGGCTGGGCCAGATCGACGCGCCGACCCTGGTGTTGGGCGCGCCGAAAGACTTGATTTTCCCGCCGTTCCAGTCTGAGCAGCTGCGCGCGGGCATCGGCGGATCGCAACTGAGATTTACCGAGCATGGCGGCCATGGCTACCAGTGGGAGGCCGCGGACGAATTCAACAGTGCGGTTCTGGAGTTCCTCCGCGCCTAACGGCGTAATGGTGGAATGAGAATACTTCTTAAAGTCCGTTCGGGAAAACCTGCTGCAAAAGGTAGATGAGGGAGGCCGCGCTTACGACCAAGGTCACGAGCCAGCCCGCAATCGCCAGCCCGCGTCCAACGCGATGTTTGCCCATGGCGTTAGGATTCCGGGCAGCCAACATCATGAATGCCAGCGTCACCGGTGTGGCCAGACCGGCGGCGAGGGAGCTGAAAAATAGCAGCTGGATCGGGCTGACGCCTGCGAGCGTGATACCCACGCCCGCGGTCAGGCTGAGCAGAAGGGCTACATAGAAAGCAGGCGCGTGCGAGAACCGCGCATCCAGGTCGCCCCGCCAGCCGAAGGCCTCTGCCATGACATAGGCGCTGGTACCGGCGAGCACGGGTACGGCGAGCACCGCCGATGCCAGCAAGCCTATGCCGAAGACAACCGACGCCATCTGGCCTGCTACCGGCGCCAACGCCGCGGCCGCATCTTGCGCCGTCTGGACGGTCTTGTGGTGCACGCCAAGGGTTGCCCCTGTCGCCACCACGATGAAGTAGCAGATGATCCCGGCGGCAACCATCCCAAGCCCGGCATCCAGCTGAACGAGCCCGAGCCGGTGGAGTGGTGGCCGCTCCTGGGCCGTTTCGATCGTCTCCCACACGTAGGCGTAGCTAGTCAGGGTGGTACCGAGCAAGGCAAGGGCGCCGGAAATGTAATTCGAGGAGAAGGAGAGATGCGGCACAAGTGTGTCGTGCAGGACCTGGCCCCAGTTAGGATGTGCCAGGAAGGCCGCGGCGATGTACGCGAGGAAGACCAACAACACGTAGCGGAGCACCCGTTGCACGGCGTTGTAACTTCCAATGACAAGCAGACCGCCGACGATAGCCGCGAATGGAATAATGAACCACTGGTAGGGCCATCCTGTCAGTAGCGACAGGGCTGCTCCGCCGCCCTCAAGGTCGGCTCCCAGGGTGATAATGTTGACTCCCAGCACCAGGAATAATGCGAGTAGTCCCCCGGCCATACCGTAATGCGTGCGGATGACGTCCTCAAGACCAGTCTTGCAGACCGCACCGATGGCGGCGCCAATCACCTGCACCACGACCAGCATGGGGATTACCAGCACCATGAGCCAGGCAAGGCCGAACGTGGTCGTCGAGCCGATCACGGCCAGGGTAGCAACGGTAGTAGGGTCGATGTCCGAGGCGCCGGCCACCAATCCAGGACCAAGGACCCATAGCAGCGCCATCGGCTGGCGTTTGAGTAAGCGCCATACCGAGACGGAATGCTCTTCAGTCTGGGCCATTAGGCTAGCTCAGCTCGTTGTGTATGTACCTCACATCTGCACATTGACGGGCAATCCACGTAAATCTGCAGCCACTGGGCACATCCATGAGCCCATTTACCATCCCCATGATAGGGATCGCAAGATGCCTGGCGTCATGCCAAAAATGGAGGTTTGGCATCGCTCAACGGTGGCCGGCATGGTGCCCCCCAGCTTCGATCATGGTAGTGTCCAGAGTGGCGTTTGTCCATCGTCGCTATTTCGTAGAGGCTAGTAATACGCGCGACGCACATATCTCGTCCAGGGCGCAGGCCCTGAAAGTGTGGCGGCGGCCATGGCATTTGACTCTTACGCTATCCTTGTACAGTCTTAAGATGAACTGTGGCGATTTGTCCAGCCTTTAAGGGCTTGTCCGGATTCCGTGTTGAGTCTAAGATAGCACTATCCAGTACCGGCAATGGCGACGAGGACCGATGGTTGGTGCCGCATACCATTCGGGCTTTCGTTGCCGGCGAAGTTGCGTCGCGGGCACGCATGGAGATTGGTAGCGCGTAGCGCAAAAAGTCGAAACAAATTCGGGGCTGCGCGAGGGCAGGAGCGTGCGCTGCAAACCTGCCTCTTCAAGCACTGTCCCCGACGCCATGGCACCGGTAGTTGCGCCCGGTGCCCGGCAAGGAAGTGGTCATCGGCCCATTTGTCCCATAACCGGCAGGTTGACTGCCAATCTCGGCAAGCCAGAGAAAATAACTGATCTTGTCGTCGGTCCACAAGACCTACAGGCCGCACCACGCGCTTGGCCGGAAAGGTGACCTTGCTCACGCTTGGGCGCATTAGACCGCTGGCTGCCCGCATTATGGGTCCGGGCACTGGGCAACAGGAGGTGGAGCGGTTATCCAGCCGCCAACACAGCCTGGCGATCGCGCTGCAGGTATTCGTTGCCAACCGTATCGTGTTGATCATCATCAGCCTGCTGACAGGAAGGCTGTTTTATGATGTCCCGCGACTGGCGCGTGATTTGCTGCCCCTCTGGTATCGCTGGGATGTCCTCTGGTACGTCCGTCTGGCGGACCATGGTTACGTGTGGCATTCACCGCCTGTCCAGTCGGACCTCGCGTTCTTTCCACTGTACCCACTTAGCATGCATGCGCTGACGCTCGTCACGCCGTTCTCGGCGTATACCGCGGGCCTGTTCGTGACGACTGTGAGCTTCGCGGCTGCGCTGTATCTGTTCCACCGCTTGCTCCTGCACGACTTCGATGCCGCCGTGGCCGAGCGTACGGTCTTCTATCTTGGTCTGTTCCCTACCGCATTGTTCTTCTTCACGACCTATTCGGAAGCACTCTACCTCCTTTGCTGCATTGGCTGCGTCTACGCACTTCGGCTTCGCCGCTGGTGGATCGCTGGGTTATGCGGAATGGCCGCGACACTGACGCGCCAGCTCGGCTTGCTGTTGGTCGTCCCGTTTGCGGTCGAGCTGTTCACGTACTGGCGGCAGCAACAACCGTATCACCCGGATCGGCGAAGTAGCCCGTTGTTGGCACTCGCACTGATCCCTACAGGCCTTCTCGTCTTCATGGCATATCTCCAGATAAAGTTCGGCGATGCGCTGCTGTTCCTGCGCGCGCAGATCGCCTGGCGTCGCACGCTCGCCCCGCCCTGGCAAGGTCCGCTGCAGGATGCAGGCCAGGCCCTCCATTTGGTCGGACATTTTTCCGAGCACACGCGGGGCGCGCTGGAAGTACTGTCGCTGATTGACCTTACATTTCTGGTGCTGTTCGTCGTCCTGGTAGCGCTGGGCGCCAGGACGCTTCCGCGCTCCTACACGATCTATGCGAGCGTGGTACTGTTTGTGATCCTCGTCAATCCCGCGTACGGTCGCGGGCAGCCCCTGGCGCTTCTTTCCGTGCCGCGGTTCGAGTTGACACTCTTTCCTCCCTTCATCGGGCTGGGCCTGCTCGGACGCTCGCGTACCGTGGACCTGTTTCTGATGATCATGTCCGTTAGCCTGCTCGCGCTCTTCACGATAGTCTTTGTGCGGGGCCGATGGATAGCGTGATCGCCTTGATCGCGCGCTGGGAAAGCCTTGGTCGGCGCGCGTTGCCGCAACGCTATCCGCGCGGCGTCCAGCTGGCCCTGAGTGTCGCCCTGCTCCTTCTCGTGGGCGGAGCCCTGCTCAGGGATCTCATGTACCTGCGCAGCGTTCCCGGCATGATCCCCATTGACGATGTTTTCGCCTATGAGTGCTACGCACGGGCATTCTGGCATGGCACACGTGCACTTGCGGACGGCCCACTGATTCAGTACTGTGGCGATCATCGCTGGCTGTTCTGGACAGCGCCGCCGCAGGCCTTCCATACGCTGCCGCGCGAGTATCCGGCCCCATCCTTGGCACTCTTCTCGCTACCGCTGCTTTGGCCTTTCGCTTCCTATTCGATGACCTACATGGTGCTGCTCGCAGTGGTGGTCTTCAGCGTCACGGCCTACCTCGTCGTGCGGCGCCTGCTGCTCTGCGCGGCAGCCTTTGCCCTCTATGTGCTGGTCGGCGGATGGGCCACGGCGCTGGCGCGCTACGACCTGGTACCTGGGGTGCTCGTGCTCGTTGCACTGATCCTGGCCGAGCGCTCGCGCTACATACCTGCGTACCTGATGCTCGCGGCCGCAGCGTTACTGAAGGTGTATCCCGGCTTCGTGGCGCTGGTACTGGCCTTACAGCAGTGGGGCGCGGGCGGCGCCTTTCCTCGTCGAGCGGCGGCGGTGTTTTCCCTTGCGATCCTGGCCGGGCTGCTGCCCGGCGCGTTGCTCAATCCATCCGGCTTCCTTGGACCGCTCAGCTATAACGGGATACGCCCGCCGCAGATCGAGTCGATACCCGGCTCGCTGCTCTGGCTGAGCGGCAAGATCGGCGGCGACGTGCACGTGCGGCTGACCTACCACTCCGTCAACGTGCTGGGCACGCTGGCCGGGCCGGTATCCTGGATCGCAACGCTGCTCTTCATTGCCGGGGTTGCGCTCGTTTGCCTTCGCGCCTGGCGAGGTCAAGATAGCCTGGGTCGATCGTTTGTGCTGGTGCTGCTGGTGATGCTCAGCACCAGTAAGCTGCTTAGCCCACAGTATCTGCTCTGGCTGTTCCCGGTCGTCGCCTATGTCGAGGGCCTGCGGCTGCGGTGGCTGGCGGTGGCACTGCTGACCGTGCTCATCTATCCATACGGCTATGGATTGGATCTCAGCATCGTGCGACTACCCGATCATCCACTGTTCATGAACGCTATCTTAGCGCGTAACGCCGTGCTGGTCGCGGTCACCATTGCCTATCTGACCGTGCCGAAGCAGGTTTCAACAGTGGACCAGGCCCCTGCTCCGAACCGCGATCCACGCCGACTCCAGCCGCGCCATACACTCGTTTCTACTTAACAGCCGGCGGATAGGCAAAGGACGGCGGCGCTTGGCTCGGGTCGCTGCCCCAGGTCGTATTCGGACTGGAGCCGAGGGTGAATTGTACTGTGCCCCCACCTGCTACGGACGCGAAGGGAATCCAGGGGCTGTTGTAGGGCCGGCCGTTCAGCCGCAGACGTTGTATATACGGCGCGTTGTCTGCTGCGCCATCACCGGTAATGCGCAGCAGCTGGCCGTGGGCCAGGCGCACCGTCACGTTTGAGAAGAGCGGGCTGCCTACCGCGAAGCCGGCTACTCCCGGAATCTCCGGATACAGTCCCATGGCCGCGAAGACGTACCAGGACGACAGCGCGCCACCGTCGTCATTGCCTACGAGGCCGCCGGGCGTGGCGTGGAAGAGCTGCAACTCGATCCTGCGCACCACATCCTGCGTGCGGTAGGGGGCACCGGCGAAATCATACACCCAGGGCACCCCGAACCCGGGCTCATTGCCCATAAACGCATACGGGCTGTTTGGCCCGGCATTGAGCTCTGAGAAATGGTTATCCAGCCGCTGGATCACCTTCGCGTTGCCTCCCATGGCATCGAACAGCCCACGTAGGTTGAAGGGCACCATCCAGGTATACTGGGCGCCGTCGCTCTCTCGGAATCCATCCTGGCTCGTGGGATTGAAGTTGGCGATGTACGATCCATCGGGGTTGCGCGGCTCAATGTAGCCCGTCGCTGGGTTGAAGAGATTCCGCCAGTTCTGGGCACGCTGCAGATAGAGACGGTACTTGGCGGTATCCCCCAACGCCTGGGCGAACTGGGAGATGGCGAAGTCGTCGCTGGCGTACTCCAGGGTAATCGCCGCGGACCCGCCGCCGGTCGCCTGCGAGACATAGCCCTTGCTCAGATAGCTATCCAAGCCCTCTCGCACCTGGTTCCGGCCCGAGAGCGTGCCCGGCCGCGAGGCGCCGGCATCCATGGCCTGCAGGGCTCCATGTGTGTCGAAGTGCCGGGCTCCGAAGGCGTAGCCGGTGGCGATCACGATGTCCTGCGAGTCGCCGATCATGCCGCCGGAGTTGTCGTTCGCCACTTGCCAGCGCGGTAGACCCCCGCCGCCCTGCTGGGCATCCGCGACCAGCGATTGCAGCATGTCGCTCGTCTCCGCCGGCTCGAGGAGTGCCCGCAGGCGGATCAGCGAGCGGTGCATGTCCCAGCCGGGAAAGTTCTCGTACTGGGTGTAGCCCTTGGCGCTGTGGATTTGCCCGTCGAAGCCTATATACTGGCCGTTCACATCGCTAAAGACGTTGGGGTGGAAGAGGGTGTGGTAGAGGGCGGTGTAGAAGATGGTCCGCTCGTCCCTCGTTCCGCCGGTCACCTGGATCTGGTTCAGCTTCGCGTTCCAGGCAGCGCTTGCCGCGGCGCGGGCAGCGTTGAAGTCCCAGCTGCGGTTCTCGCGCTGCAGGTTGGCGCGGGCATTGGCGATACTGACGAACGAGATCCCGACCTTGACCTGGACCGTGGCAACGTTCTTGGTATCGAAGGTCAAAAAGGCGCCGGCTTGGCTGCCGCTGGAAGTACGCGATCCCGCGCTGACCTGCCCGCCTTGCCAGGTGCCGAAGCCGCTGAACGGGTGATCGAACGTGGCCGCGATATAGACACGGTAGGAGTTGGTGCCGCAGAAGTTACCGCTGGACGCCGACCCCGTCACTTCATTCGACCCCACGATTTGGATGCCGGTACCCGAGCCGTTATTGCCGGTGGCGCTGCCGCCGGCATTGATCAGCATGGTCGCCGTCGCTCCCGCGGGATAGGTAAACGACCCCATGCCCGTACGCGGCGTAACCGTCAGGGCGGTCTTCACGCCATTGCCCAGCAGCATGCTGTAGTAACCAGGCATCGCCGTTTCGTTGGTGTGCGAGAAGCTCGTGCCATAGGTGGACATATTCGCAGGCGACGCATTCACCTGGCTTACGATTGGCATAAATGGGAAATCCTGATATGCGCTGCAGCCTCGGCCACTGAAGTGCGTAAGGCTGAACCCGTTGACAACTGTCTGCCCGTAGCGGTAGCCGCCCGCGGCATTGGTCGAGTCGGGACTCCACTGCACCATGCCATGCGGATACGCCGCGCCGGGAAAGACATGGCCTCCATCGTTGCCGAAGTCAAAGCCCGGGCTGCTGGTCTCCGTGCCGATCAAGGGGTTCACGTACTGCACCAGAGGGAGGTCGCGGACCGCGACGTGGTGCCCTTTGCCTTTCGCCGTCGCGGGGAACGCCGCGGAGGCCGGCAGGCACACTAAGAGTAGAAAGCTAAGGAGCACGCGCCTACAGAGTGCCATCACTCCTCCTCATTACCCTCACGCAGCTCGACTTCCGATCGCCACATGGGGCCGCATGCTGAACTTTAATATCCACCCCAATCTATATCCTTGCTCAATAACAATTACGTTGCAACTCCGCTCACAGCGCGGCGATTGATAGAAGCGGCCTCGGCGCGAAGGTTTAACGTAGCCTTTACCTTGCATTAACCTGCGCTTAAAGTTGGCGATTTATGGTCAGATCAGGGCATATGTCCTCGGACGGCGACGGTCATCACTTTGCCGGTGCCCGGTAGTCCTTATCCCAGAGCAGTACTGGAGCGTGCAGCATGTTTACGTTTGCCCGGCGCGAGATCACCAGAGGCCTTATCCTGTCCGTGCTTGCGTGTAGCGCCCTTACATTCGGCCTCGCGCGCCCGTCGCACGCCGCGACCACGTCAGGCAGCGCAGTTGTCGCGTTGCCCGGATATACCGTCAGCGTCTGGGCTAAAGGCACGGGAAGCTACAACCATCCGGACTCGGTGGTGACGGACGGCACGCACGTGTTCGTCGGGTATCAGAACGTTACGGCCAAGGACGGGTCGGACGACAAGTACAGCACGGTCGTGGAATATGCCATGGACGGCACCTCGCCAAAGACGTTCAGGGTGCTGGGCCACAATGACGGCCTTCGCATCGATCCGGTTACAAAGATGGTATGGGCGGCGTCCAACGAGGACGGGAATCCCCGTCTCACGACAATCAATCCCACCACCGGCGCCACCACGCTGTACAAGTTTCCCACCCCGCCCCACGGGGGTGGCTACGACGATCTGGCCTTTGCCGGCGGTATGGCATTCATCGACGCCTCGAATCCCACGCTCAACGCGCAGGGTGTCAACGTCTTCCCAGCGCTCGACAAGATCACCCTCGTGAACGGCGCTATTCAGCTGACGCCGGTGCTCATGGGCAATGCCACCGCCGTAGACAGCGTCACGAAGAAGACGGTCACGCTCAATCTTGTGGACCCCGATTCCATGACCTTCGATCCAAAAGGCAACCTGGTGCTTGATAATCAGGCCGGATCGCAGCTGGTATTTATTCATGGGGCCGGGACCGCCCACCAAACCGTGCGCGCTCTGTCGATTGGCAACCAGGTTGACGATTCGGTGTGGGCGACGAGCGCGCACGGTCACTTTCTCATGACCGACACCGGAGCCAATTCGGTGTACTCGGTGAGCGCAACCTTCGTACCTGGGACGTTATATGCCGCGATGCCGAATGATTCGGGTGTCGCCGGCCTGCTGGGCACGATCAGCGAGAGCAAGGGCATCATCAGCCCGGTGGCGATCGGCTTCGTCAGCCCACACGGCATGGCGTTTGTTCCTGGCATGTAGGGTAAGACCGGACATGCCGCCTACGGCGTGTTAGGGGCTGTCCGCCACCCCGGCCGAGGCGGGCAGATCGGCCAGGAGCCCGTGCCCTTCCGTACGGAATTCGTAGCTAAAGAGCGTGCTGGGCCGCAACGTGCGGCCCAGCACTTGTATGGCCCCGCTAGTAACACGGTAGATTGGGGGGAAGGGGCTCTCGGCGCGACTTCGCCCGCTCGGCGAAATCGCACCGCTGCTCAGCAGCGCTGCTACCTGATCCAGGTACTCGCCTTCCGTTGCGCTGAGTGACCAGCCCCTAGCCTCCCAGAACGCCGCCAATTCCCGTTCTGCCTGGTCTTCCTGGCCGGCGGCTCGCAATCGGTGGCGTGTCGTCCGCGCACTGAGCAGCCAGCGGTCCGACCGGTCGACATGTCTACCACTTAATGGCGCGTGAGCGTCCGCGGCTTGTGGCGCTTGGGTGGCCGCTGGAACGGCTGGCGACTGCTCCGGCCGATGGCTAGCCGTCTCGGCGGCTGACGGCACGTTCGTAGCCTTCGGCGTGCTCTGGCCACCGATTACCGGCATGGTGCGGGGCTGATCATGGGCAGGCGCCTGGGGAGTATGCGTCTCGGGTCGGGTGCCCGGAACCGGCTTACTTTGCCCGCCAATTGCCGGAATGGTGCGCGGCCGCTCGGGAGTAGGGGCAGGGGCGTCGGCCTTGACGGCGGGAGCGGGTGCGCCGGGACCACCGATTTCGGGCATGGTCCTTGGCTGAACCGGGGCTGGAGCGTGCGCCGGAGTATCGTGCGCCGGCGCTGGCGTGCTGCGACCACCAATCTCGGGTATCGTCCGTGGCACCTCGATGACCGGGGTCTGCCTTTCCGCCCTAGGCGCTGGCGCCGGCAGAGGGCCCGTTGAGGCATCACCTCTCGCGGATGATGGCGCCTCGGGTGGCACACCAGCCGTACGCTGAGAGCCGGTCGTTGTGGTCGACACGCCGGCACTAGGCTGTACTTCCGACGCACGGAGCGGCGGTGTCTGGGCGCCAGGTAGCAGGCTCGGCGAGGCGATCTGTTGTCCCAGTTTCAGGTAGGTGTTTGCCACCTGCCATAGGTCAATCGCCAGGGTGCGCAGCGCTGCTTCATCGGGCGCCGGCTGCCGCAGGACAGGGCCGCTCCCGGCCTGCGCCGCATCGAGACGCGCTTGCGCGGCGGCAAGATCGCCCTTCAGCGATGCAATCCCGCCGTGGACCCAGGCGGGCGCCGAGGGGTGGTTCATGAAGGGAGCGTAGTCCTCCAACAGGAGCTGCACCGTACCGGAGAGGCTTGAAACGCCCGCGAGGAGTCCGCGCAGATACGGTACCGGCACGCGTTCAGCCATCAGCCCCGCGGCCGTATTCGCATACGGCCTGGCCAGCAGCGGCAGGGACAGCGATGAGCGACGATTCGCGTCGGCGATCGCGCCGCTAATCTCACCTTGCAGCATAGCTATGGGCTCAAGGAGAGCCATTATCTGATCGTGCGTTAAGGACGCCATGGCCGTCGGGCGGTCCGGGTGGGCCGCCACCTCGGCATCGGACAGACTCTGCGCAAGGCCTATGAGGCCTTCAGCCACCCAGAGCGGCGCCGCGATCGTGGACAAGACGAAAGGAACGCGCCATGGCTCATCGAGGTTGGCGATCTCGACATCAAGGCGTCTATCCGCCAATTGCCGGCGCAGCGATGCCAATGGCGCGCCCGATGCCAGACGCGCCAGCGCGTCAGAGCCATCGACCACGCCCTCGAAGGCATTCTTAATCTTGCCGGCCCAGGACATCGACACTACGTCAATCCATATAAAGCGGTGCCGGCACCACCAACTTGCGCATCCGTGGGGCCGAGTACACCCGCCGCTAGGCAATCATCCGAAGCAGCGAATCCGCGATGATTTGCGGATTGGTCTCACTGGCAAACGTGATCACTTTGACATGGGCGTTTCCTGATTCAATTGCCCGGTAGGACGCGAGAGCACGGTCGTGCTCTGCCCCGTAGCCGATCAACGCTACCACAATATAGACGCCGCCGCCCGCGGTGCTGATGGTCTGGGCAAACCGTTCCGTGTCGTCAGCTTCGCCATCAGTGATCACCAGGCCCAACAGGAGCGGTCGCTGGTCGGGCGGCTCCTGGCCAAACTCATCCTGATAGGTATCGATGAGCGTGTTCCAGCCGGGCACGATGCGTGTGCCGCCGGCCCAGCGGATTTGGCCCCACTTCTGCGAGAGGTTCGCGGGATTGAGGTCGCCGATATCGTGCGCCTGCCCGTCGGCGAAAGTGACGGTGCGCAGGCCGCCGCCTTCCTCCTCGTGTCCGGCCTGGCTGTCCTCGGCGCCGAGCGCGTCCACCACCAGGCTAATCGCCTCGCGGATGGTGTCCTTGCGCGGCGTCTTATCGGTGGCGCTGGTGGGGTAGTTCATGCTACCGGTTGTGTCCAATAGCAGCATCGGTTCTTTTTCCACATCCGGGATTCCTGTGCTCTGGTCCCCTGGAGCAGCCATGGCGATCGTTCCTTTCATCAACAAACGGAAGCGATTGTGACCAACAACCAACTGCAGCGTAGCCCAGGCAGGAGCATGATGCAACCCGAGCAATTGGGGCCGCTTCGAAGCCGTACTTCGGGCCATAATCACGCCAAATGGGGCTCTCCTTGTTTCCGCCTGCCCGTTGCGGAGCGCCAATTGTGTTGCTATGCTGGCGCCATAGGCGACATTTATTATGGGCATCAGGACCGCGTGCGTGCGCGCTCAGAGCGTTATCAGGTTGGATGCGGGAGGGCACCATGGGCCTTTTTGACCGGCTCGGCGATTTTCTGGAGGAACGCGAAGAGGAAGAAGAGCGAGAGGAGTGGCGTGAGCGCCGCGAGGAATATTTTGAGGAGGAGGAGTGGGAGCTGGAAGGATCGTACTTCGACCCGTACAGGCACGGCGAGTTGTTCTTCGATCCGGGCTACGG
>JAQBPC010000653.1 GCA_028287725.1 Chloroflexota bacterium
ATTCCACAGGTGGTGGTCGCTGCCTGCGTCGATTTCACCGCACACGGCGCCAAACATATGGTTCCCGATGCGCTGCGGGGCCGTGCGAGCTATTATCACAACCCCGAAGCGACCCTGGTCCGCATCAACGGCGATGAAATGCAGGAAGTAGGGACGCTGCTCGCCGAACGGGTCAACGCGGCACAGGGACCGTGCGTGGTCGTATTGCCGCGTGGCGGCTTCTCGATTGGCGGTGCGCCAGGCGGCACGCTCTATGATCCCGAAGCCGACGCCCGTTTCGTATCCGCGCTGCGTGAGGCATTATCTCCGAGGATACCGCTGGTGGAGATCAACGCCCACGCGAACAGCGCCGCTTGCGCGGACGTAGCGATGCAACAACTGTTAGCGATTGGAGGACGCCGATGAAGACCGTCGCAATCATCGGCACACTTGATACCAAGGGCGAGGAATTCGCGTTCCTGCGTGACCGCGTTGCCGAGCACGGGCTGCAGCCCCTGGTAATTGACGTCGGCGTGCTCGGCGAGCCCAGATTTAGGCCGGACGTGTCGCACGATCGCGTCGCGGAGCTAGCCGGGACGTCGATAGCGGATCTCCGCAGTAGCAACGACCGCGGGCAGGCACTCACCGCAATGGCCACGGGCGCGGCAATGCTCACGCGCGAGCTGCATGAATCCGGCAGACTGGACGCGATGATCGGCATGGGCGGCTCCGGCAACGCCAGTGTGGCAGCGGCTGCCATGCAAGCCCTTCCCACCGGTGTGCCAAAGCTGCTCGTTACAACAGTCGCGTCAGGCGACACGCGTGCGTATGTGGGCACCACCGACGTGACGCTGATGCCGTCCGTAGTCGACATTGCGGGGCTGAATCGCT
Organism: Chloroflexota bacterium; assembly: GCA_028287725.1. Lineage (GTDB taxonomy): Bacteria > Chloroflexota > UBA5177 > JANWHV01 > JANWHV01 > JANWHV01. Next base: position 871 of record JAQBPC010000653.1, read on the forward strand.
TCTCCATACGCATCCTGAGCAACGCCGCGGCGGCAATCTCCGGGATGGCCGCACAGGAACCTCCAAAGTCGCCGGAGGGCACCCGGCCGCTCGTCGCGGCCACCATGTTTGGCGTCACCACGCCCTCCGTCACGGCGGCCCGCCAGCGCCTCGAGGAACTGGGCTACGAGGTCCTGGTCTTTCACGCGACCGGAACCGGCGGGCGGGCCATGGAGGCGTTGGCGCGCGACGGTTATGTCACGGGCGTATTGGACATCACCACTACCGAGCTTGCCGACGAGCTGGTGGGCGGCGTGTTCGGCGCGGGGCCGGACCGCCTCGAGGCTGCCGGGATAATTGGGTTGCCGCAGGTCGTGTCGCTCGGCGCGCTCGACATGGTGAACTTTGGACCAATGGACACCGTTCCTGCCAAGTTCCGGGGACGCAAACTCTATGTACACAACCCGACGATTACCCTGATGCGCACCACTCCCGAGGAAAACGCCCAACTGGGCGAGCAAATAGCGCGCAAGCTCAATGCCGCCCGCGGCCCACTGGCAGTGTTCGTGCCAAGGCGCGGCGTATCGGCAATCGACGTCGAAGGTGGTGCATTTTTCGACCCAGCGGCTGACGCTGCACTGTTTGGCGCGCTCAAGCGCCTGCTCCGTCCGGACATTCGCCTCATTGAGATGGATACGGACATCAATGATCCGTCATTCGCGCGCGCCATGGCCGACACCTTCAATGACCTCTACCGGCGGTGGGAAGCGTCACGCAGCGCGAATGAGGCAACGGAATGAAAGCGCTACAACATGTTGCCGCTCTCCACGGAGACATCGTGAATCTGACTTGGCTGGAGGAATAAGAATGGAGCGTGCAGCCGCGCTGGAACGGTTTCGAGCCACGCTCGATACGGGACGACCGATTATTGGCGCCGGGGCAGGTATTGGACTTTCCGCGAAGTGCGCGGAAGCCGGCGGCGTCGACATCATCATCATTTACAACTCGGGTCGCTATCGCATGGCCGGACGCGGTTCGCTGGCCGGATTGCTTGCGTACGGTGACGCGAACGCTATCGTGGTCGAGATGGGCGGGGAGGTGCTGCCCATCGTGAAGCACACCCCTGTGCTGGCCGGCGTCAACGGCACCGATCCGTTCCGCATGATGCCGTACTTCCTCTCGCAGCTCAAAGCCATGGGCTTTACCGGGGTACAAAACTTTCCGACAGTGGGCCTGTTCGACGGCACGATTCGCCGGCAGCTCGAAGAGACGGGCATGGGATACGGTCTGGAAGTCGAGATGATTCGCCAGGCACATGATCTCGACCTGCTGACCTGCCCCTATGTGTTCAATCCCGACGAATCGCGCCAGATGGCGGCGGCCGGAGCCGACGTGCTGGTTCCGCACCTGGGCCTGACAACCGGCGGCAGTATCGGTACGACAATCGCCGCGACGTTGGAGGAAGCCGCGGCACGGGTGCAGGCAATGCGCGATGCCGCGGTTGCGGTGAATCCCGACATACTCGTGCTTTGCCACGGAGGCCCGCTCGCCGAGCCTGCTGATGCACAGTATGTCCTCGACCATACCAAGGGCGTGTCGGGATTCTTTGGCGCCTCCAGCATGGAACGCCTGCCGACTGAAATCGCGCTTACCGAGCAGGCTCGTCGATTCAAAGCACTCACGCTCCGGAGCCAGTGAGTCCTGCTCCCAGGAAGGAAGGAGATTTCAATACCGAGGTTGCCGGATACTGGGCCGCCGAACCTGCCGTAACGCGGCAGCGCAAACCTGACGCACAAAATCATCAACGGCCAGTCTGCGGGCCGGCGGAATGTCAGCAGATGTAGCAAGAACCAACGGTTCTGGAGGTCCGACATGGCGGATAAGCCGGTCTCGAACAACATTTCGCACCTCGCGTATCCCGATATCCAACAGTTTCTCAAGCGGTCGGATCTGATCTTGATCCCGATGGGGAGCTGTGAGCAGCACGGCCCACACTTGCCCGTGGGCATGGACTATATCTATCCCGAAGAGGTGGCCAAGCGGGCCGCCGAAAAGGCCGGCATTCTCTACACGCCTACTGTGTGGATGGGGTACTCGCCGCAACATCTGCGCGGTCCAGGCGAAGGCATGGGCACCATCAGCGTGCGGCCGGAGACGCTCGGCGCCATTCTCTACGATGTAGCCAGGAGCCTGATTCACAACGGTTTCAGCAAGCTCATCTTCGTGAACGGGCACGGATCCAACGCGAAAATCATCGACCCAATTCTGCGCAGAATCCGGAACGATACTGGCGCGCTTGTCGCCTTCTACAAGCCGTATGCCGAGCGCTACATCGGTATGCTCAGTGACTTGCTGGAAAACCCACCGGAAGACACGCCCGGCTGGCATGCCAGCGAGTTCGAGACCAGCCTGATGATGGCAATGCGCCCGGACCTGGTGCACATGGATCGCGCCGTGCATACCCGCGCCGGCCGCCCATCCTGGCTGCCCGAAGGCTTTGTGAAGCTCGACGGCGCGCCGGACGTCGAGTTCCAGGGCTACCAGTATTTCTCTTTCCCTATGGACCACGAGGAGTGGACTCCGTCCGGCGTGATCGGCAACCCACTTACCGCCAATCCCGAGAAGGGTGAAATTGCCATCGAGCGCTTCGCCGACCATCTGGTTGCCGCGGTGCATGAGTTGGAGCGCGTGCCGGTCACCATCCACCAACGGGCTTGGACAGATAAGGTGTAGTCCAATGAAACTTGGCGCGTTCACCATCAACTTTTACGACCAGCCCTTCGA
>JAQBPC010000665.1 GCA_028287725.1 Chloroflexota bacterium
AATCGACTGCGCGTATCAGGTCGTCCCCTGCAATGCCTGGATCGCTGCCGGGATGTGCGCCCTCGGAGCGCGACGAGCCTGCCGGAACGCGTCGACAGCCGGCCTCGGTTGCGCCGTCCGGCTCTCGGATGGCGACGCAGCTTCTGGCCGGTGCCGTGCCGGCCCCCGACTTCCGCTGCCGCGCGATGCCTCGCCCTATCGCCTCAGGTGAGTCTCCAGGACGCTGCAAGCTGTACGGTGTTCGCGGCCAACTGCCTGTTCGGCGCGCTCAATCGGCGATCGTGCCGACTACCTCCTCGGCGCTCTCTTCTAGCTTGAAGCTTGTACCCCATGCGGTCTTGCGCGCATCGTAGACGGAGTTTGCGCCGGGGACCGGCTGGTGAGGCATCATGGTGAGTAGCACGAGGTCGTCGGGGCCGGTGTTCTCCAGGCCGTGATTCGTCTCACTGGGGATGAACGCCACCATGCCGGGCTCTAGGAGATACGTGACCCTTGGGTCACTGCCAAGAGTAAGTATCGCGTGCCCCTGCAGCACGCAATAGACTTCGTCGAATGGGTTTGGGTGCTGTCCTTCATAGGTACTGTGACCGGCCTTGAGCACGAAATGGTTCACGATAAGTTGGCTAGAGCCGACGCTCTCCACGTCGATGAGCATGCGAGAGGAGAACGCTTGCTCATAACCGGGGGGCGAAAAACCAGCGACATCGGCGATCCGTACCACGCGCCGCGCGACCATCCGTTCCCTGCCTTTCACTGGAGGTTCTGCACATCCGTTCAGGTTGTGACCCGCAACTGGCCAGGCTACTCCGTGCCACGAGCGCGTCGGTTCAGCCGGCCGGCGCCGGCATGGACGGCGCACCGCTGCGCCCCGCGTACCCCTTCGCGTTGTCGGTCGTCGTCACGGTGGCATAGCGGGCTATGAGCAGACGTTTGCTGTCTTCAATATGGAATCGGAAGCGTGCCACTGCCTCTTCCGGGTCCCCACGTGTGATCGACTCAACCAGGGCGCGGTGCTTGGCAATGACCGACACGGGATAATCGTTCGGGATCGGCGAGTACAACAGGCACAGCTTGAACTCGGTGAGCAGGTTGCTGTAGAGCGTCGATAGCCGTGGGCTGCCAAGCTCGTCGATCAGGGCTCGGTGAAAGGCGGTGTCCGCCTCTACGACGCGACTCCACGGGCTCTCAGGCTTGAGGTTTTCGAACAGCGCAAGGGCGTCGAGGGCCGCTGTGCCGACCGTCCCGCGCTGCGCCAGGACCCGCGCCGCTTCCAGCTCGAACACCGCGCGGGCGCGATAAAGATCATTGGTGTCGGTTTCCGTCAAGCGGGGTACGAAGACCCCACGAAACGGTTCCTTATGGAGCAATCCCTGCTGCACCAGCTCGGCAAGGGCGGCGCGGAGTGTATGGCGGCTCACCCCATACTCTGCCGCCATTTCCTCTTCGCGGAACCACTCTCCAGGGACATAGCTGCAGCTGAGTATCGACTCGGTGATTGCGGCCCCAAGTGAGTCCACCGTCGTCACTCGCTTAAAGCCCTTGGTACCTCTGGGCATGAAGGATCCTCCCGGCCCGCCGTTTTCCGCAACGATTGATTGCTGGCGCCAGTATACCATCATGGTGATTGTTACACAATGTATCTTGACAACAAGTGAATGCAGCCGTATAGTGATCGACATTCACGCGGCGAAGTGGCCGGCCTTAGAGGCTTGCGTGTGTCCTCGATGCGGCAGGCTGACGCGGCGTCCGAGCATGAAAGAGCATGGGGTCGGTCTGCAATGCCTTGTTGCCGGGATATCACCAGCGTCGGCAGGAGCCGGACGATCTCAGACGGTGGCCTGCGCCTGGCGCGGATTGCCCCCTGTGGCACGACCGATCCGCGAGCATTGCCATGGACGTGAGCGAACGGGCGCCGCCCGCCGTACCCGAGGTCGCGTATTCCTGCCGTTTTCTCGGGGCCTCTTCGGTTCTTTGCGTCGATGCATATCGCCCGGAGGTTTAGAACATGACACCTGTACCTGGGCACCGCTCCATGATTCGCAGCGCATCATGGAGAGCGATGGTCGCCACGCTGCTGGCCGCGTCAGCAGTCGCGACACCGATTGAAGCTGCGCCACAGCGGGATACTATTACCCTCAACTACTGGACGCAACAGGTCTCGTCCCGCAGCGTTGGGGCCTCGACGGAGGCAGCGCTCAAGGTCTTTGAAAAGCAGAATCCAGGCATCAAGGTCCATGTCACGACCTTTCCCTACTTGGTGTTTCATGACAAAATCGTCACTGCCATTCGCGGTGGACAAGGGCCGGACATCGCGACGCTGGACGAACCGTGGACGCCGGAGTTCGCTGCCTCGGGAACCCTCATCCCGCTCGATTCCTTATTAGCCTCGTCCAAAGTCATTCACCGGTCCGATTTCTTTGCCGGCGGACTGACCTCGGCAGAGTACAAAGGGCGTCTATGGGGCATTCCGCAGGTAAGCGGTGGCTGGATGCAGTTCGCCTACAATAAGGATATGTTCGCCAAGGCGGGCATCACCGCCCCGCCCACTACCTGGGCACAATTCGCAGTAGATGCCCAGAAACTGACGCGGCCGCCGGCTCAGTACGCCGTCGGCTTGCTCGGCGACCAGGGTGAGGATATGGTGTGCGCCCTTAATGCGTTCATCAACACCAATGGCGGCCAAATCATCAATGCCGCCGGCACCAAGTCGCTGATCAACCAGCCGGCCGCCGTTCAGGCGATCCGATTCTACACTGGTCTGGCCAAATACGCGCCGGCCGGTACGGTCGGTCGCGCGCAGCCGGATGCCCTGAACCTCTTCAACGCCGGCAAGGTGGCGATAGACATGGAGGGCCCATGGGCGCAGGACGGCTATAAGCACGGCCTGAACTGGGGAATCGCCATGATGCCCGCGCCGCAAGGCAAGTCGTTCCACGCCTG
>JAQBPC010000667.1 GCA_028287725.1 Chloroflexota bacterium
CACGGGCAAGCGGGGAGCCTGGCTCAGAATCATCGAAACGTCCCCGGGATCACCGCACGGCTGGAGGGATGTGAAGCTCGGTGGGCAGTAGGCCAGGACCAAAGCTGTGACCCTGCCATTCCGCACGGCGCCTATGTAGCGGGCGTATTGACGGTGCGGCGCCTCGAGGTCGCATAGGGCATATGCCGACCATGATCGTTGGGTCGAGAGCAGAGCGAGGATCTGGTCGTCATCCTCCAGCTCGCGCACAAAGGGATTTTCGGACAAGTGAGCCCCCTTGCACCATGCGCTTGAAGTAACCCAAAAAGGACGAACCGTGCAGCCAAGAGTACCAGATGATTGGACCGATTGGCTTTTTCCATTTGGAGGCGTTACGTCTGATAGCGTCCGCTAAAAGTAGGCGCATTACCGCTCATCTGCGCCAGACCGTGGCCCCGGTTGTTGATGACAGTACGGAGCATTGCTACAGCCCTCCGTTGCGATCACCAAGATTCGGGTGGCTGTGAGGTAGCCTAGACACGCGCGCCGATCCGAACTAAAAGGGTACGGGATTGCTTCTGGACCGGCCATATGACTGGCCCGCTGTCGCAGGTTCCGTGAGAGTGACATTAGCACCAATGGCTAAGTATCTCGAACAACAGAGCCTCAAAGATTTGCAGTTAGTCGCGCTTTCGCTCTTCTACGCACGCCTTCCTCGATGGACGCATCATGCTGGATCACATGAAGACGCTCCCTCGCACCGGAGATGTCGAGGTGAACTGCCGAACACCCAACCTCGCGCACGTTATCCTCGCAATCCCACAAGCACTCATATGCAGGCTCACGACCAAATCGGTCAGGTTCACTCACGAAGAGCACCTTGGCCGCACGCCACCGTTGCCATGAATAGCCGGCCTCGCGGAAGATCGCCTCTACCTCAGGATACGGCCCTTGATCGGGGTACCGGGCCAGCACATCAAGAATGCTACTGACGCGATAGAACCCGCCAAAAGGCTGGCCGACCCGCTCCATCGCCGGCAAGAGCGCCGCATAAAGGAGTGGGATATCGTTCGCATGTGCATGGTTATCCATGATGCGGTCAGCTGCCCATCGCTGCCATTGATTGACGGAGTCGTACCAGGCCCGGGCGAGGTCTAGCGTGACCTCGGCAGGGAGAAAGGCAAGCGCGCTCGCCGCATTGGTGTAGACCGTGTCGGGATAGTGCGCTCCAGATTCGAGCAGATCGCACAGCGGAGCTAGGAGGTCTGGCGAGGCAGGCTTTGCGCGTTGCAGGATGCGCAAGGCCGTTCCACTCCATATGGGCGTCGTGTTCATTACGGCCACCAGCCACGTAGCGATATCTGCAGTCGTCGCCCTCTCCCTGAGGACATCCAGGACCCATCTGCTCGTGTCGTCCTCAAGCATCCCCAGCAACTGTGGGAGTGGTAGCTGACCGTAGCGCCTTCTCGCATCCCTATCGACGCGGCGAGCTCGCTTTTCCCCATCCTCAATCTCGGCGAATATACGCATGATACGAGGATTGAGCGCCTTCCATTCCTTCCACGGCGACTCATCGGATTGCTTTTGACGCAACCACCGGCGCAGAGGCGCATCGTCATCGGGAAACCGCCGGGAAAGGACATGATCGTAGTCGTCCAGGCCGTCGGGGTCATAATCTATGTCCAGGAGGGCCTCCAGGGCCATGTCCCAGTGGCACCCATACGAAAGGTAATCATTGAGCAAGTCGCCTGCGTTCAAATACTCGCGATACGCAAGATTGATCAAGGTTTCGGTAGCTAACTCGATGTATCCGTCTTGATTCTGATCCTCTTTCGTCCGCAGATGCTCGACGATGGGCTCAAGGGGTGTCCCACATTTGATGAGGAGGGGAACGTAGTAGAGGCTGCGTGACTCTATCTGCCTGTCCCAGCGCGGATCGTCGAGGATGCAAGCGAGGAGGAGCGGGCTGACATGGGTTGTATCCTCTTGCAGTGCGCGCAGGAAACCAAGGCCACGCCCGCGTTGGAGTTGCCCCAGCAGCGAGTCTGCTGAAGCATTAGTAGCCATTGTCGCCTAGCGTCACTGGTTGGGCCGCGTCACGACGGATAGGTTCGCCGCGCGCCGCACAAAAGCGTGGCTGTCGGCTCATTATAGGTTAACCCGCAGACGAAGCCCCGCGAAACGAATCTAATGTGATGCGGATCCCAGCGTCGAAAGACACTTCTGGCGACCAGCCTAATACCCTGGCTGCTTTTGACACGTCAAAATACGCGGCATGAACGTCGCCTGCTCTGCGAGGAGCCCGCTGAATGGGAACCTCGTAGCCGACCAGTTCGGTAAGCTGCCGATAAATCTGGTTTACGGAAATAGGTTCTCCGCTGGCAATGCAGATGGATTCGCCGTCGCCCTTCGACAGCGAAAGTAACGTCGCACGCGCGACATCCTGCACAAACACATAATCCTTGGTCTGCTCGCCATCCCAATCGATGCGTACCGGCTCACGTTCCAATATTCGTTTGGCGAAGATGGCGATCACCCCTGCCTCGCCGTTTGGATCTTGCCGTGGGCCGTATACGTTGCCGTAGCGCAACGCCGTATATTGCAATCCATTGGCAACTCGCCAATATCGCAAATAGTGCTCTGATGTCATCTTGGTAATGCCATACGGGGATTCGGGCCTCTGTGGCGTCTGCTCATTGATTGGCAGGTCATCCGGCGTCCCGAAAATCGCGCCTGAGGACGCAAAGATAACCTTTCTGGTTCCGGCATCTTTCGCCGCGCGAAGCACGTTAATCAGGCCAAGGATATTGACCTTCGCGTCATAATCGGGCTTTTCGGTCGAAATCTTGACGCTATGCTGCGCCGCGTGGTGCGAAATGACCTGCGGTCGCTCAGCGCGCACGAGCTCGGAAAACTCAGGCGTCGTCACATCCAATTGAAAGAAGGTTGCCTTCGGATTCACGTTCTCGAGTCGTCCGCCCCCATGTTCCCAGAGTGAATCGACGACGAGCACCTGATTACCCGCGTTGATGAGCATGTCGACAACGTGCGAGCCAATGAACCCTGCTCCACCTGTCACCATGATCTTGGTTGCCACGATTCCCCCAGACTCCTGTGTTGTACACACAGGGTTCATGATCACTGCCCAGTCAATCAGGGCCCGCCTGCCGAACGGTCAACCTTCAATGTAGTGCGTCGTAGCTAGATTATGCCCAGAGCGCGTGTGGAGGCACCGTTCAATCACTAACTTGTGGCCGGCATAGCGCGGAGACATAAGCAGTCACGCGCTGACACTGGGATCGCGGTCGGCGCTCAGGCAGAGGCGGCGCCAATCGATTCGTCGAGAATCGCCACGAGCCGGTCAATCTCCTCATCGCTCGAGGTGAGTGGCGGCGCGATGCAGATCGTGTCGCCGATTGGGAAGTCGCCCTTAGCACCACCGCGATTCCTGGTGAACAAGCCGCGTTCTCGAGCCAGGGCTGCCACCTTATTTCCTAGCCCTATCGCGGGTGCACGTGTCTCGCGATCCTCGACCAATTCCACTCCGCACATCATGCCGAGGCCGCGTACGTCACCTACCGCCTCGTGCCGGCGAAGTGTCTCGAGCCCGGCGAGCAGGCGCCTTCCAGAGACTGCCGCGCGGTCAACCAGGCCTTCACGCTCAATGATTTCGATATTGCGAATGCCCACGGCGCAACACGTCGGATGCCCGGAGTACGTCGCGGCGTGGGTAAACTTGAGGTCCGCCGGGGCGTCGAGCAAGGTCTGATGCACGCGATCCGAAAGCATGATGCCGCCCAGGGGAAGATATGCGCTAGTGACGCCCTTCGCGAAGGACATGATATCGGGCTTGACGTTCCAATGCTCGAGCCCAAACCACTTCCCTGTTCGGCCAAACCCGGTGATGATCTCGTCGGCAATGAATAACACTTCATGCCGATCACAGATCTCGCGAAGTCGTTGAATGTAGCCCGGCGCCGGCACGATCACGCCGCCGGCCCCTTGTACAGGTTCTGCTATCACTGCCGCGACAGTCTTCGGACCCTCTCGCACAATCGCCTGCTCCAACGCTGCTGCCGCTTCGGCGCCGGCGTCGCCATTTGACTTGGCATAGTCAGCCCATCGATACGGATGCGGCGGTGGAACCTGGATAAAGTTGGGCACCAGCGGGGCATACATCTTGTGAAATGCGGCCATGCCGGTCGCGCTGCCCGCGGCCATGGTCACGCCGTGGTAACCATGGACACGTGAGATGAACTTCACTTTCTCAGGCTTGCCTTGAATCTTCCAGTAATGGCGCGCGGTCTTAAAGGCAGATTCATTGGCCTCGGCCCCGCCTGTAGTGAAGTAGACTGCGCTCATATTCGAAGGCGCGATCTGAACCAACTTACTTGCAAGCTCGATCGCAGGCTCATTCGTAGCACCTACATAGCTTGTGACGAAGGCCAGGCGACTCATCTGCTCGGCGGCGACCTCCGCAAGCTCGGTGCGACCGTGGCCAATGTTCACGTTCCACAGACAGGAAAGACCGTCAATATACTCGCGACCTTGTATGTCCGTGAGGATTGAGCCCTTACCCTTTACAAACAAGACCGGGTTCTGGTGATCGGTCGGATTATGCTGAGGATGCACGACATGACGTCGGTCTTCCTCAAGCAGCGTCTCCGCGTGCAATTCCGTTGTCATGTGTCGTCCTCTCATTTACTCCGTAGTCGCCGCCAAAATTAGCAAAGCAGGGAAGGTACAGTGCTGCCAAGCACTACAGATCGAACGTATAGCGGCCAGTGGCTGGGGCGGTTACCGCATCAGCGGGCCGCCCCAACTACATCATCAGGCACGTGCTTAGCCGAGTGTAACCAACAGCTCGTTCAAGCGGTTCACGAAACCGGCCGGATCTTCCAGCTGGCCTCCCTCGCTCAGGACGGCCTGGTCAAACAGTAGCTGGGACCAATCGGTAAAGCGCGTCACGTCTGTCTCTCCGGCCATCCTACCCAACAGCGGGTGGTGCGGATTCACTTCGAAAATTGGTTGGGACGCAGGTACCGGTTGCCCTGCAGCCTTCATCAAGCGCAGAAGCGTCGGGTCGAAGCCGCTCTCGTCGGCCACGAGGCACGCAGGCGAAGTCGTCAGGCGGGACGTCACACGTACCTCCTTCACCCGATCGCCAAGCGCATTCTTGATCCGGCCAATCAGCTCTTTGCTCTCGTCGACCGACTTCTCATGCTCGGCCTGCTCTTCAGCGTCCTCAAGCTTACCGAGATCGACCTCACCACGGGCGACCGACTGCAGGGGCTTACCGTCGTACTCGTACAGATTCGTCACGACCCAGTTATCGATGACCTCCCCAAGCAACAGCACTTCGATGCCCTTCTTGCGGAAAATCTCGAGTAACGGGCTACTCTTGGCCGCGGCAAAGGTGTCCGCTGTAATGTAGTAGATTTTGTCCTGGCCTTCCTTCATGCGGCCAACATACGTATCCAGAGATACGTCCTGCGTCTCGCTCATCGTCTCGGTGGTCGAGAAGCGAAGCAACCTTGCAATCTCTTCCTTGTTTGCGGAATCTTCGGCTATGCCCTCTTTGAGCACCGGCCCGAATTCCTTCCAGAATGTCGCATACTTATCCGGCTGATCTGTGGCGAGTTCCTTGAGCAATCCAAGTACCTTCTTCACGGCGCCGGACTTAATAGTCTCGATTACCCTGCTGTGCTGCAGAATTTCGCGCGACACGTTGAGCGGCAAGTCGCTCGAATCGACGACGCCGCGAACGAAGCGGAGGTAATTCGGCAAAAGTTGTTCCGCATCATCCATGATGAAGACGCGGCGCACGTACAGCTTGACGCCATGGCGGGCATCTCGATTCCACAAGTCAAATGGCGCATTGGCGGGAACGTACAGGAGAAGTGAGTACTCGTATTTCCCCTCCATCTTGCTATGCACATATGCAAGCGGCTCGGTGAACTCGTGGGCAACGTGTTTGTAGAACTCCGTGTATTCCTCTTCGGAAATCTCGTTCTTGCTTCGGGTCCAAAGTGCCGATGCGCGGTTAACAGTCTCAAGGGAAGGCTGCTCTTCGCCTTCCTTGGCTGGGGTCTCCGGCTTCATGAGTATTGGCAAGCTGATGTGGTCGGAGTACTTCCGGATAATCGTGCGTATCCTGTACCCATTCAGCAGCTCGTCCTCGCCCTCGCGCAGATGGAGAACGACCTGGGTGCCACGTTCGGGCCTTTCGATTGTCTCGAGGCTGTACTCGCCCTTGCCGGCTGATTCCCAGCGAACTCCGGCGTCCGGCGCGAGCCCTGCGCGGCGCGTCAGGAGCGTCACCTTATCTGCGACGATGAACGACGAGTAGAAGCCGACACCAAACTGACCAATCAAGTGTGCATCGTGCTGCTGGTCGCCACTTAATGCCTTGAAGAAGTCACGTGTGCCAGACTTGGCGATTGTGCCAATGTTGTCGATGACTTCCTGGCGGCTCATGCCGATACCATTATCGGTCACGGTAATAGTTCGAGCGTCTTTGTCGTAATCGACAACGATCTGGAGGTCGGCGTCCTCCTCATACAGCGCTTCCGTGGAAAGCGCCTCGAATCGCAACTTGTCCGCGGCGTCCGATGCATTAGAGATAAGCTCTCGCAGAAAGATTTCTTTGTTGCTATAGAGCGAATGGATCATCAAATCGAGGAGCTGAACTACCTCGGTCTGGAACCCTAGCGTTTCCTTATGTGCTTCCACGGTCATAGTTTTCTAACGCCTCCGTTGTAAACCTCAATGGGAAAGTCGTGACAAGCACCGCCGCGTGGCAAGCTGTTGTGTGCTGCGTTAGCATCGCCAGGCGGCTCAGGATGCCGAATGATGGTTTGGTGCCCCGGCGCCCGAAATAATGCGCAGCATACACCCTATTCAAATATACCGATGTCGGCAAATGCCCTGAATTAGTTGCGGATTGGTCCCCGTCTCGCCACCGTAACTCAAGGCATTGGGAAGCGATTCGCAGCGCCATAACGGCCCGACACGAAGTGCTCGATCTGCCGCTCAATATCGGTCAATAGACCGCTTGCCCCCAGCCGGAATAGCTCCGGCCGCAGCCAGCGATCGCCGAGTTCCTCTTTCATCAGTGCTTGCCAGTCGAGCGCGCTTTTTGCCGTGCGTATACCGCCTGCGGGCTTGAACCCAACGCGATATCCTGTCAGCTCATGGAATTGCCGAATGGCACGCACCATGACGAGGCCGACCGGGAGGGTGGCATTGACCGGCTCCTTGCCGGTGGAAGTCTTTATGAAATCGGCGCCGGCCATCATGCAAACAAGGCTCGCTTGTGCGACCTGGCGTAAGCTTGATAGCTCGCCGGTCGCCAGGATCGTTTTCATGTGAGCGCTGCCGCAGGCGGCGCGAAACTGGCAAACCTCATCGTAAAGCGCGTCCCAGTTCGCAGTGAGCACATGCGCGCGGGAAACGACGATATCAATTTCGCGTGCCCCGGCGGCGACGGAGGAAGTGATCTCTGCAAGCTTAATCGGCAAGGCTACTTGGCCGGCGGGGAAGCCGGTGGAAACCGCGGCGACGGGGATAGCAGAGCCACGCAACGCATCCACTGCCGTTGCAACGAGATTGTGGTACACGCATACGGCCCCTACGGTCAGACCCAGCTCGCCGACACCCAGCGCGTCGACGATATCCTGCCGAAGCGGCCGGCGCGCTTTCGCGCATAGTCGCTGCACTGTCCCTGTCGTGTCATCGCCACTCAGGGTCGTGAGATCGATGCAACTGATTGCCCGAAGCAACCACGCTGCCTGCCACTCCCGTTTCACCGTTCGGCGCGCCGGCATGGTTGCTGCTCGCCGTTCGACGGCGCTGCGATTGACGCGCGCGGCCTTCACCAAGCCGAGATCTAGCGGCATTCCAGGATTCCGCGAAATGTCCACCGGCACATAACTTGGTTGAAAAGCTGTTGCGGTCATTGCACGCCTCTCGCTGATCGGCTGACTGATAACGGCATCGTTGCTTATATCTTACTCAATCCGCGAACCAACTCACCGCCTGATAAATCGCCGGCCGCGCCGGCCCGGCCGCTCAGGTCGAGCCGTGACAGACGGTGGCGGAAGAGGGCCGGAGCGTGAACGAGGCGCCCCTGCCCCGCTTAAGAGAATTGCAGACGAGGACAAGGGACCTTCAACCAGGATGTACTTGACGATAATGGTGAGCAGGGCCGCTGCCGGCGCAGCGAGCAGCGCGCCGAGTAGTCCAAAAATGGCGGTACCGCAAACCAGCGCCGCGATCACCACGACCGGGTGTAGGCGCAGATGCCCTCCAAGGATTTTTGGGCCGATTATATGCATGTCGATTTGATGCGCCAGCACCACAAGTATCAGCACAAAGATGGCGAACTGCGGCTCCTGCAAATAGGTGAGCACCACAGCAGTGGCAGCCCATATTATGGGCCCCACAACGGGGATCAGCTCGAGAAAGAATGCCAGAATCGCGACGAGATACGCATAGTGGACGCGAAACGCCGTGAGCAGCACAAATACGGCGACAGCGGCCACCAGGGAAAGTGTTAACTGTCCCTTCAAATAGCCTTGCAACGAGCTATTTACGTCGCGCACGAGCGCGTCGTAACGGGAGCGATTCTCTTCACGCATCAAACCGCGCGGCACGCGGATAAACTCCGACCCGTCCTTCAGCAAGTAATACGCGACGATCGGAATGACGAGGAGCTCAAGCAGTCCCGGCACTCGTTGCACGGCGGACGGAGCTAACTTGTTCACTTCATTGCCGATGACGTCATCGAGATTGTTGATTGTATTGTCGATGCTTATCCTTACGCTATCGGGAATCCTATTGAACGGAAACGTGCGCTCGCTCTCATGCACACGATTGATAAGGTCAGCCCGCAATGTGGGGAAGTTCGTCGAAAGCGTGTGGATCTCGCTGACCACCCTCCCAGTGATAAGCCAAGCCGCCCCAGAGAGTACGACAATCAAAACGGCGTACACAGCGAGAATCGCGGCGGTTCGAGAAATCCCTCGCCGCTTCGTCGCATCGCCTGTTAGGAGTCCTACGATTGGGCCAAGGATATAGGCCAGCAGGAACGAGAAAATGAACAATGGAATGACGTGCCGAGCCGCGAACAAAAACCAGATAACCGCGGCCACGAGCACCGCGAAATACACCTGCTGTCGCAACAGGCGGCGCATGATTGACGCGGTGAGCGGTGCGTCGTCAGTTACGATGGTGGGATCATGCGAGGTACTGGTGTTCTCCATAGCTTTATGTCGCTCCTCGTCCTACCACACCTCAACTTTTGAACGAGTGTACGTCACAGCCCTGCCACCATGCTAGATACAGACGCTCCGATGGCGCTCGCTCGGCCGGCTGTGCCTTGTCGCCCGAACTGCCCTATGCTATAGTGCCTTTACCTCGCGCAAGCGGGCGATTAGCTCAGTTGGTTAGAGCGCACGGTTCACATCCGTGAGGTCCTGGGTTCGAGTCCCCGATCGCCCACGTGTTTCAAGAAGCCGCCTTCCAGGGCGGCTTCTTGCATGTGAAGACCAATCAAGATTTCAGGAGTGCCGGCCGCCTGGTAGCGCAGGATTGGGTTGTCCGGCCAAGTGTACACTTATCAAAAGGCGAGCCATACCGTTCGCAAATAATTGGGAGTCATAATGCCGGCGCCAGTCTATGTCATAGGTCATAAGAATCCAGATTCGGATTCAATATGCTCGGCTGTTGGATACGCCACCCTCCTTCAGCTCGAGGGGAACCGCCATGCGGTCCCAGCGCGTCAAGGCGTGCTCAGGCGCGAAACGGCATTCATCCTGCAGCGCTTCGGCGTCCCGTCGCCGGCGCTCGTTACCGACGTTAGACCACGCGTAGCCGATGTAATGACCGCGCCTGCAACATGCGTCCACATGGATGACTCGCTGTACGAGGCCGGTCAACTTCTGCAGTCTCGGGGCATTCGTGTACTGCCTGTAGTAGACGATGAGTGCCGGCTTCAAGGCGTGCTGGGTGTTGAGGACTTCGCGCGAACGTTTCTCGCCGACCTAGATGCCAATCACCTCGATCATGTGCCGCTCGACCTCGGCAATGTCGTACGGATACTTAGCGGCACAGTATTGGTCGACGTGCCAGGTCGTGTGTTGAGCGATCGGGTCATGGTGGGGGCAATGCAGGTCGACTCGATGGTCAAACAGATCGAGCCGGACATTCTGCTGGTTATGGGCGATCGCGAAGACGCGCAGCGGGCCGCGATTGACGTTGGGGTCGGCGCACTTGTCGTTACCGGCGCGCACCCTGTGAACGATGCCATCATCGAGTTAGCTCGTGAACGGAAGGTCACCGTGATATCGGTGCCGCACCATACCTATGCCACGGTACGTCTGATTCATTTGAGCGCAGCCGTCAAGCACATTATGCGCACTGAAGTACCGACGTGCGGGCCAGACGATCTGGTTGACGATGTTCGAGATATTTTACGGAGTGGGAAGGCACGCTCGCTCGTCGTCATCGACCACGAGCGACGGGTTGTGGGAATTGTGAGCCGGAGTAATCTGCTCCACCCAGTACGTAGACAGCTGTTCCTCGTCGACCACAACGAGCGCGGACAAGCGGTAGCCGGAATCGAACAGGCGGAAGTACTCGGCGTAATTGACCACCACCGCGTGGCCGATTTCCAAACAAATTATCCTCCGTTCATGCGGCTCGAACCCCTCGGCTCAACCAGCACTATCGTTGCCAAGCTATTTGCCGAATCGGGCATTGCTATGCCGGAGGCGATCGCAGGCGTACTCCTCTCCGGCATCCTGGCTGATACCCTCCTGTTCCGAGGACCGACCACAACGCCAGAAGATCGCCGAGTAGCGACGGTGCTGGCAGGTCGTGCCGGCGTGGACATGCATGAGCTGGGCACCTGCATCCTGGTACTTGCGTCTGACGTCTCTGATCGATCGGCGGCTCAGCTCCTTACCTCAGACTTCAAGGACCTGAGCACCGACGGTAGCCAGTTCGGTATCGGTGTGTTCGAAACCACGAACGATTCGGATGTGCTGGCAAGGCGCGAGGAGCTGCTCCTTGAAATGGCGCGACTCCGCGAGCGCGGATACACGAGTGTTATGTTTGCCATTATCGACATCATGCGGGAACGTACCACGCTGCTCGTACAGGGCAATGAAGAGGCTGTGGCGGACGCACTCGGCGCCGAGCTCGTCGACGGACACACAATTCACATCAAGGGCATCTTATCTCGCAAGAAGCAACTGGTGCCACAGCTCGGTGCGATAACACGTCGAATCGAAGGCGGATGAAGATTAGCAGCTGTCGCGGCTCCTGGAGGACAGGACCAGCGCAGATAGCGTGAAGCCCATTGGGCTTGCGCAACGCAGCGAACCGCTCAAACATGACCTTGCTGCCATCCAAACCCATCATTGCGGCATCAGCATGCGTATGCCATACTACCCGGTGTTTGATCGTCTATCGAATAATCGCCTAAATGGCGCGCAAATATCGCGAGCCAAAGGATTGCAAGCGGCCGCATGCAGGCAGTAGAAACAGAATCAGCGCCGGTCTCTCGCTTTCGGTTCGCCGCTGGGCGAGGACGCTTGGTTCGGTTGTTGGCCTTAGTGGTCGCCGTCATTGCCGCGCGAGTCGCGCAGGCCCCGGGCGATGCCGCCCAAGTGCCCGTCTGGGTGATTATCGCCAGCGTCGTCGGTATCCTCGGCGCCGCGCTGACAATTAACGCGCCGTTTAAATCAGGTCAGGCAGCCGGTATTGCGGGTTCCGACAAACCGTTGACGGTAGCGATCGGGGCCGCCTTCCTGCTGGTGCCGGCAATCGTTTCAGCTGCAATCTGGAGCCAGGAGCCATTCCACCTGACAAATGTGTTCGTCAAGGCTAGCTCGTCATTCGCTGCATATCTCTGGATTGCAGGCATGACAGCAGGTTTGTTGTTTCTTTGGTCACAACGCGGGAGAGAGAAGCGGCAGACGAGTCGACCTATACCCTGGGGACGCTATTTCGTCGAGCTACTCGCCATTTTGGTGATTCTCGACGTGGCATTGGGACTCCGTGTGTGGCGGCTTGGCTCGCTGCCAGAGGGCATCTGGTTTGACGAGGCCGATTTTGCCATGTCCGCGCAACGACTGTTTTCAATGCCCTTCCAGCCCTTCGGACCCGGCAATGTTGGCCACAACCCAAGCCTCTACTTCTATGTGATGGCCGTGGTGATGAAAGTCGCGGGCACCTCAATGGCGGCCGTACGCTTATCGTCCGCGCTGTTCGGAACCCTCGCAGTAGCCGCCGTCTACTTGCTTGGGCGCAAGATGGGCGGCGTTTCGTATGGTCTGTGCGCCGCGGCCCTTCTGGCGCTCAGCAAATGGGCAATAGACTTCTCACGCTTTGGCATGTCAAACATTGCGGCGCCGGCAATGATCGGACTTGCCTTCGCATTCCTGTGCTTGGCCATGCTACGGCCACGGGCCATTTGGTTTGCCATGGCGGGCGTGATTCTGGGCCTCTCGATTCTCACCTATGCGGGCGGATTCATCGCGGCCGTGCTGGTGGCACACACGGTGGTGGGCCTAAGGATTCTCACCGACGCCACCTACCGCCGCGCCGCGTGGCCGGGCGTGCTACTACTGCCGGCCGGTCTCATCGTGGGAGCGGCGCCGTTTTTGACCAGCCTGTCCCTGGATTCGGACTACACCCTGTCTCGCGAGCAGACCGTGTCAATCTTTACCGAGTACAAGACCACGCCCGCTAGAATCACAGCCCTTATCGCTAACCTGCGGTCGCACTTGCTGATGTTCACTGTGCACGGCGACTCGAATGGGCGGCACAACCTCCCGGGTGCGCCAATGTTGGACCCCACGACCGGCACGCTGTTCCTGCTCGGCCTGGGCATCTGCATCCGGTCGATCAAGCACTGGTATGCCCAGCTGCTGCTGCTGTGGCTCGGCGCCAGCATGCTCGGTGGTATTCTTTCGTTGAGTTTTGAGGCGCCACAGGGTGCGCGAACTGTCGGCGCCGTCGCGCCTATCGCACTCATCGCCGCGCTACCACTGATGGCGCTGGCGAGCTGGATCTACCATCGGGTGCGCGTCTCGCGGGCGTCGGTCAGAGAAATTGCGGGGGTGCTGACACGTATTGATCAGAGACCTAGGAATGCGATTGCCGCAATCGTGGCAACACTGGTCATCCTTCTCCCCACAGGCGTTGTTGCCAAGGCAAACTACGATGAATACTTCATCCAGCACTCATCTGATCTCACGTCATGGCTGGAAATGGGTGGCCTGCAGGCGATCATTGGCCGGTCAGCAATTGCCTTAGAGTTGCAGGGCTATACCGTCAGAATCAGCCCGGAGCTCGCAGTTGACCCTGCTGTGATATGGGCTGCCGGCGGCGAAGCCATTTCGGCCTATGACCCTAATGTGCCCGTACCCTTACCCGTTCCGGCGGGTGGCCTTGCATTGATCATTCCCGCAACGAACGCCGACGTATTCAACTTCGTCGAACGATCGTACCCGAGCGCTAGCGTCAAGGCGCTAACGCCTTCATTTGATCGAACACAGGTTGAGGCCCGAGCGGTCCTAATTACACCTGGTGATGCCGAGCGTAACCTGGGCGCGACGGCGGTATTTGGTCAAGGCGCTAGCGCCACCACAGTGTCCCATGTAGTAGGAGCAGCAACCTGGCCGGTGTCCTCGGGTGCGGGCACGGCAGCATCACTCCAGGCGACCCTGGTATTGGGTGGCGGGCAGGCATGGCAACCTGTTAGCTTCCGCGTCGCCGGCCTTGCCAGCGGTACGCTGTCCATCGATGGCGACTCGTGGCCGGTAAATGCTGCTGGGACGCCGTCCCTTCGC
>JAQBPC010000689.1 GCA_028287725.1 Chloroflexota bacterium
CGCGGCGCGTACGGGCCAGCGCATCGGTTTCGGCGACGGTACCGTCGTGGATGTGTTGCTGCCAACCAGTCTGAGTCTCGACGCGGTGCCCGCACCGGTCGCCTACAGGCTGCGCATTGGCCGCCTCGCGGTGCTGGTGCTCAACCGCGAAGCATTGTCGGCCGACCTGGCATCGCTTCGTGCGGACGGCGCCTGTTTCGACACGGTGGTACTTCCCGCACGCGCCGACCCAACCGCCGCGTCCACGCTGGTCCATGCACTTCATCCACGACTTATCATTCTCCCGCAAGCCCAACGTCCTGCCGCGCCACTTGTGGCCGCACAACTCGGCGCACTGCCTGCGGGAACTAACGTATGGACTGCCGCCGAGGGAGCGCAGCGCGTACTCGACGCGCGAGATGGGCGGTGCCCGTAAGGTAGGTATGGAGCACGTGCGGAAGCAACGTTTCGTGTTGGTGCGTTGCACTCACTATTACGCGGGTGTGGCCACTGCCTCCTCGCGAGCAAAGCCCCTGTTCGCACAGTTTTGTACAGCATGGTGCCTGTTGCGGGCAGCGTTCCCAAACCTATGCTGCTCGTATCCAGCACGCTGCTCGAGCGCGGAATAGGCATAAAGACGCTCCCCACCCACGGCGAGCCCACGGGAGGAAGCCATGATGAGGTAGCCGGCCCTGGTGTTATGCTAGGGCCGGCTTTTCTATGCGGAGACCTGGATCCCTGGGTGCGAGGCATGGGGCTACGTCGCGTGGTATGGTATTGCATGACGGACTATAGGATACGTGCTGCCTTCGCTCGTGTGAGTTCTGGATAGCAGGTTCAGACATTGCCGCCAACGACTCGCCGGATGCGGTTGTCCGGCTGCGCATGCGATAGGGAGAGTGCGGATGCTTGTCGGACGATTTGCAGTGCGGGCGTCGGTTCTGGTCGCGTGTGTCGTTTTCACCGGAAGCGGGCTTCTGGGCAAAGGAGCGGGGGTCGGCGCTGCGCCGGTTCCGGCCAACAGCCAGACGGTGCAGGTTGAGTACAAAGGGACCGAGACGGCCGCCACCGTCTTGACGTTCGACAACCGCGACACGTCAAAGGTCGAAACGACGGTCAGCAAGATATCCTGGGACTTGGTATGGTCGGGTCCGCTTGACCAACTGATCTTGCCACTCAAGTATAGCTCGAACCCATTGCTGTCCTTTGTGCCGCGCACCCTCACGGGCACCACCAAGGTGACGTGGCCGCCGCCGTATGATACGCGCAACTGCACGGCGTCGTTATCGCTCAACCCTGCCGATGTGGCGCCTTTGGCGTCTGGTCTGGCCAACGGGGGCAGCGATTCATCCAGGATAGTCTTGGGAGCATATGTTCCAGAAAACATCCTACGCTCTTCTGGCACGGGCGACTGCAATGCTCACTCGTACAGCTCCGGCGCCACGGACCTGAAAAACCGCAAACTCCCAAAGGCGGTGTTCAGCCTGACGAATCTCGGCAAGAAGCAGTCAGAGAGCTTCAGTGGCATAGACATCTCGAGATGGCCGCATTCGGTCGATACCACCGTCATCAATTCATCTATCACCTTTGCGGGCGCGGCCTGCACGGGCGCCGGCGGTTCAAGCGATCAAGACCGGCTCTTCGGTTGCTATGTAGCGCTGGGCGATTCCTATTCTGCCGGCCAGATACCGCCGTTCGTGCCGGGCGGCGAGGCCTGCTTGCGCTCCACCCGCGCCTACGCCTATCTCTACGACAAGCATGTGGCTTTCGCCGCCTGCTCGGGCGCGAAGATCGGCGACGTGCTCAATACCCAGCTCATCTTCGTGCTGAAGACCACGAAGCTGGTGTCGATCACCATCAGCGGCAACGATAGCGGGATCATCGGCACACTGAGCCAATGTGTCACACAGAGTTTCTCGCTGAACCGCTGCGAGAACGCCTATCCAGCGCCGAACTTCGCCGACCTGCATGCGCGGCTCGTCTCGCTCTATGGCGTCATTCATAGCCGCGCCCCAAATGCGCAGATCATTGTCCTTGGCTATCCTATTGCGCTGCCGGCCAAGCGGCCGTCTGACTGCCTCGGTCTCTTACTGCCGAATACGCGTATTGGTGTGTTCGCTAGCGATGTGCCGTACTTCTATATGCTACTGACGAAGCTGAATGACACGATCCATCGCGCGGCGCAAGACTCCGGCGTGGCGACCTTTGTCTCGCCAGACCCGTTATTTGCCGGGCACGACGTGTGCGGGAAGTCGAGCTACTTCTTCCCACTCGCCCTGTTCAGTAACGGCCAGACGCTGCACCCCAACGCCGAGGGGCACGCGCAACTCGCCGCACTCTTACGCAGTGCCGCGGGGCCACCGCCCGATTGACGGGCGATGGCCGGCCCTGGCGCTATCGACGTCAATGGCGATTACCGATAGCGCGTAGTATCGGCGAAACCTGTTCCAGACTGGCTCAGATAAGTCAATTGCCCGCCGAATTTAGTTTTCCGCGCCGAATTCTCTCGCACGGGTTCCACTACACCGGTCCGTTTCGCCTGGCTTCATCACGCTATATTGCATTTCCCTATGAGCGGCTCTCTGGACGCCCGCTTATTTTTGCGTCACTGGGCATCTTGCAAAATCGCGTACGCCATATCTTTACGGTGATTGTCGCGGCCTGCGCGGGTCTGGACGCAAAGCTTGTTATCGCGCTTGGTGGCGGTAGCCGTCCGGAGGATCTCGGCGATCTACCTGGCCGGCCGCTGGTGTCCTATGCCCCACAACCTGCATTGATTTCCAGAGCTGTACTTGACGATCACGCATGCCGGTTTGAATACGGTGCTCAGCTCACTGGCCCATTGCGTGGCTGCGCCATAGCGGCGCCGGACTGGTGATGCGGAGCGACTCGCTGGATGCCGGAGGGCTACGCGCCGTTGTAGTACAGGTCCAGAGCGATGAGCCGTCTCGGAGGCACGCGCGGCGCCCTGCCCGCAAGAACACGCGTATGGACGGCTGCCGAGGGTGCGCAGCGCGTATTCGATGCGCGAGATGGGCGGTGCCCATAACTGAGATGTTGGGTTGTGAGTGGTGCTTTTATCGTTTGAGAAAGCATGGCTGAATGATGTCCAGCCGACTCTCAGAAGTGCATTAGGACGGATCACGCCGAGTTCATTGGCCAGTTGACCGGCCAATAAAGGACCGACAAATTGGCTTAGAGGCTTGACTACAAAGGCCAGTTGCCTATGCTTGAGAAAGTGGATGCGAAGATCTGCAGCCTTTGAAAGGATTTGCCGACTCCGAGCTTGAGGGCGGCGATGGAGCCGCCCTTTTCCTCCCGGCGTCTTCCTTTGCTAGGCCACCCGGACTGCAGTGAGCAACTGGTGAAACCGGCCACGACTACATTGTCGTGCGCCGGTTTGTTGCATCTCTGGCGCCGGTGCAGTGCAAAGGAGGGGCCTCGCGATGTCCGCAGAAGAGAACAAGGCACTCGTCACGCGGTTCTTTGAGGAGTTCTGTAATGGGCGCAATCTCGCTCTCGCGGATACATTGATGACCCCGGACCACGTCTACCAAGATCCCCAGATTCCGAACGTTCGAGGTCCCCAAGCTATGGCTCAGACCATTGCCGTTTTCCAGGATGGCGTGGATGGGCACTGGCAGGTGGAGGAGATGGAGGCGGCCGAAGGTGACCGGGTCGTAACCCGCTGGACGGGTACAGGCACGCATAATGCGGAGGTGATGGGAATCCCGCCCACCGGCAAGCCGGTGCGGGTGTCGGCTCTCTCCCTGCACCGCATCGTGGGCGGCAAGCTCGCGGAACATTGGTGTGTCTGGGACACGTTAGGCTTCCTGCAGCAGGTGGGTGTGGTCCCCTCAACAGCACAGGAAGGAGGCAAAGCAGGGGCGCCGCAGGAGGAGAAACAAGGGGCGAGTAAGGCAAGCATTCCTGGGAGCTGAATCTCCTACATTACAACCTTGGAGGAGGACGCCATGCGGTTCATGATCAAGTTGACGATGCCGGTCGAGTCGGCCAACAAGGCGATAAAGAGCGGCACATTTGGCACCACCATGCAGTCAATCTTGGAGGAGCTGAAGCCCGAAGCGTCCTACTTTTTCGCGAATAACTGGGGGATGCGAAGCGGGGTCATTATTGTGAACATGCAGGATGCATCGCAGATTCCCGCCATCGCCGAGCCTTTTTTCCTCGCCTTCAACGCAAGTGTCGAGGTCTATCCGGTCATGTCTCCTGAAGACCTGGGGAAGGCTGGCCCAGCTATAGCGCAGGCGGTCGAGAAGTACGGGACGGATCGACCATAGCCTTTGCGCTCGAATGACTCACAGGCAGTTGCTGCATGGTGCCGGCTGGCGGCATGCTTCCGATTTGGGGTCGTCTGATAGGGCGCCCGTGGTTCTTGGCTTCGCCGCGGGCGCCTAGCAAAAAGTGGCCTCCTGCTCTTACGGTGCGTCCAGCTCGCGTCCCAGGGCGAACAATTCACTGATGCCGCCTTCGGCCAGAGCGAGTAACTCGTTCATTGTCGCCTTGCTGAACGGCTTCCCTTCGGCCGTGCCCTGCACCTCGATGAAGTCGCCTGCCTCGGTCATCACCACGTTGAAATCGACGTCCGCCCGGCTGTCCTCTTCATAACTCAGATCCAGCCGCGGCTCGCCGGCTACCACCCCAACGCTCACGGCGGCAACCGCAGTAACCAGCGGAGAGGTGGTTAAGACACGTTCTTCCATGAGTTTGGCGACGGCCAGCTTGAGCGCAAGATAGGCGCCGGTGACCGCCGCGGTACGCGTGCCGCCATCCGCCTGCAAGACATCGCAATCGACCGTCAATGTGCGTTCGCCGAGGAGCTTGAGGTCTATGGCGGGACGCAGCGATCGGCCGATCAAGCGCTGGATCTCGTGTGTCCGGCCCGATGGGCCGCCGCGTCCCGATTCACGCGAGTTGCGGGTCGGCGTGGCACGCGGCAGCATCGCGTACTCCGCCGTTACCCAGCCTTTGCCCTTCCCTACCAGCCATGGCGGGACGCGCTCTTCAACGCTTACCGCGCACGCGACGCGCGTCTCCCCCATCTCGATGAGCACCGACCCTTCGGCAAACCGGAAGAAGCCAGGTGTCAGGCTTACGGGCCGAAGTTCGTCGTTCCGCCTGTTATCCGGTCTGCGTGTACTCTTCGCCATGCTGCTCCTCGTGGTCCTATTGATCGCCTACACGGCGGTCGTAGTCTTTTGCCGCGGTACTGAACAACCCGGCGCTTTCACCGTACCGGCTGTGGTCAAACTTGTCCGCGGCCTTAATCTCCGCACGCGTCATCTCAAACCGAATGCTAGCGCCTTTGATCGCGGCACTGCTCAGGGGTAGAACGGCACTGCTGCCGAAGACCCCGCGATTCCGTACGACCAGATACTTCGCGGTGCCGTCCTCTGTCGTGAGTACGTCTTCGACTATGCCCGCGTCACCATCGCTTGCTTCTACCGGCATGCCAATCAACGAGCCGTCACTCATGGAATCCTCCTTGCCGATGCAGAGTTCGTCCACAACGAGTGTACCCCGCCGGGTAATTGGCATGGGCCTAGCGGCGCCCTTTTCAGCTGGCGCCTCACCGGATTGAAAGGCCCAGGTATAGTGAATGTTGCCGCGGATGTGTCTATGCGCCGCCCACCCGAAGTTGCCACCAAGGAGTTTCTGCCGCGTGGAACGCGCTTTCCGTACGCTCCATGAGACCGGCCGGTCAGAGATTGAGATAAAGCGGTCGCGCTTTCTGGGTATCGCGGAGCCCGTGCACGATGAGGCCGGCTTTCAAGACCTGCTGGCCCGCGTCCGCGCCGCCCACCCCGAGGCGAGCCACCATGCGTTCGCGTACAGGCTCGGTCGCGAAGGCGAAACAGCGCGCTTCTCCGATGCTGGTGAACCCGGTGGCACCGCCGGGCGTCCCATGATGGAGGTGCTGATCCGCGAGGAGGTGGTTGACGCCGGGGTCGTGGTTACCCGCTACTTTGGCGGGACCCTGCTCGGAAGTGGAGGCCTCACGCGAGCATACGGTCAGACCGCCGCGGAGGCCATACGTGCTGCCGGCTTTGCACGCATGCGCCCACACACCGAAATGCTCGTGACCATCGATTACGGGCAATATGGCGGAATGGAGCAAGCGTTGCAGCGGGCCAATCTTGGCGTGAGTGAGACGACGTTCACCGACACGGTGAGCCTGGTGGTACGCGTGCCGGCAGGCGAGGAAGACGCGTTTACGTCGATGGTTGCGGACCTCACTGCCGGGGTAGGGCTGGTCGAGCCCGGGAAGACCGTGTTCCTCCCGGAGTAATCCCGCAGCAGGCGCGCCTGGATCGTTAGCTCCTCTCGGACAGGCGGCAATTTGCGCCCCTGGGTAGCCAGCGTTGCTGGTCGCTACGCCGTCCGACGGCGACTCTAAGCGCCAGGACATGCAAGGCGGGATTTTTCATGATAATAAGTGCCGCGCAGGCTGACGTTAAGGCATTCGCAGTCCGCGGGTAAATTAATCGTCCCGAGTACAATACATCCATGCGGGGCACGTAGATAGCACCCGGTACGTGCCCATGACACGCTTGAGAGCAGGATCAGTCGGGGTGGAACAGGCAACTGCGAGCCGAGACCCGCTGCTGGTTGGCCGGCAGCGCGAGATTGAAATGCTGACGAGCCAGTTCGACGCCGCGGCTGGTGGGCGAACGCGCGTGGCGCTGGTCGCCGGTGAGCCGGGAATCGGCAAGACGCGTCTTCTGCTTGCGGTCGCCGCACGCGCCGCTGGGAAAGGCGCACTCGTGCTCCGCGGCGGCGCGTCCGACGCCGAGGGGATGCCGCCCTACCTGCCGTTCCTGGAGGCGCTCGGCCAGCACATCCGCATCGCAACCCCTGACACTCTGCGCGCGCAGGCAGGGTCGGTTGCCCCCGTCCTGGCAACGATCCTTCCCGAGCTGGCTCAGCGACTGGGCGAGCTGCCGCCGAGCTACCCGCTGCCGCCCGAGCAGGCCCGCTTGCGGCTCTACGAGGCGGTCGGGGACTACCTGGCGGCATGCGCCGCTCCACGCGCGATGCTGCTTATCCTCGACGATCTGCACTGGGCGGACCCGGCAAGTCTGGATCTGCTCTGCCACGTGGCCCGCCGCCAGCCGACCGCCCGGCTCCTCATCCTGGCCGCGTATCGCGAAGGCGAGGTCATGCACCGTCCGTCCTTCAATAGGGCGCTGGCGGAGCTCACGCGATTGCGTATGCTCGACATGCTCGCACTCGGCCCACTCACCGATCAGGAAGTTGCCGACCTCGCCGCCGGCCAGCTTGGCGCCCCGCTCGATGCGGCAGCCATTAGGTTATTGGGCGCCCACTGCGAGGGGGTCCCATTCTTCGCGGAAGAGCTTGTGCGTGGGTGGCTCGAGACCGGCGCACTGGCCCAAACTGCCGGCGATGCACAAAGCAGTACCTACAGGCTGACCACGGCCGCGGAACCGGCGCTTCCGCCTAGCATCATGGGCGCAGTACGCCAGCGTCTCGCACATCAGGCGCCGGAAGTCCTTGAGCTCTTGCAAACCGCGGCGATCATCGGCCGTACGTTCGACATCACCGTGCTTGCCGAAGTGATGGGACGGGAGCCCGAACTGGTCGAGCTCGCTCTCCAGGAAGCGGTGTTGGCCCGCCTGTTGGTGATAGATGCGGACGCTACCGTCAGTTTTGGTCATGACAAGATTCGCGAGTGTCTCTATCAGGAAGTGACAACCACGCGCCGCCGGCGCCTGCACGGCTTCATCGGGCGCGCCCTGGAAGCGAGGCCGGACGCGGCCGAATCCCGTCGGCTCGCCGACCTGGCATTCCACTTCGCCCGCAGTGGTGATCGCGCGCGGGGCGCGGAATATGCGCTGAGCGCGGCGCAGCACGCAATGAACGCGTTTGCGTCCGACGAGGCAATGGCCCACTACCGCCAGGCACGGGAGCTGATCGACGCCGGCGACGCGCGACGTGGGGAACTGCTGCTCGGCCTGGGCGAGGCGGCGGCCCTGGCCGGTGTCGAGCGGGAAGCGGCGACGAGCTTCGCGGCGGCGAAGGCCTGGTTCGAGCAGGAGGGCCAGCCGCTCTCGGCGGCCCGGGCGGCACACCGCGCGGGTCAGGTTCTGGCACGGCTCGAAGAACACCGCGCGGCGCTCGAGAACTATGAGGCTGCGGTGTCCCTGCTTGAGGGCAATCCCAGGCCCGAGCTTGTCCGGGTGCTTGTGGACCTCGGCACCCTGCTTGCAGTAAGCCTGCACGAGCAGACCGCGGGGATTGCCCATTGCGGGCGGGCGCTCGAGCTGGCGACGCACCTGGCGGATGACCTTCTCCTCGCCGCGGCGTGCCGCGCGCTGGGCAATCTGCTTATGCGAAGCAATGACCTGGCCGAAGGCATCCCATTGCTTGAGCGAGCCCTCTCGCTGGCCACGGCCGCGGATGAACCAGTTGAGGCGGCCGAATGCTGCGCCTGCCTGGCGCCCGCCTACTTCTGGCAGGGGGCGATCGAGCGATCCCGCCAAACGACCCTGCGGCGCCTGGAGTTCGCCCAACGCTGTCGTGACCCCTTTCAACTGCGCCACATCTACACGTGGCTGGCAATGCTCGCCGGCGTGCAGGGGCGGCTAGCCGAAGCGGAGCAGCTGCTCGACCGGGAGCAGGTGATCGTCGACCGCCTGGCCAGCCCGGAGCCGCGGGCCTGGCTTCAGTTCTGCCGCGGCGCCCTGGCCTATGAGCGAGGCGACTTCGCCATGGCGGACGCGCGGTTGCAGGAAGCGATGGTGATGTTCCGCGCGATCGGTCCTGGTACACTGGTGTGGTATCTCGGCTTCCTGGGAATGGCCCACGCCGCCCTGGGAAAGATTGTGGAGGTCCGTGCCTGCATTGACGAGCTGGAAGCCCTCCTTAAGGCGCTACCGCCGGGCACCATGCCAACTGCGGAGCCGCTGGCGTACTTGACGCAGATCGCGCTGGCGCTGGGAGACAGGGAACGGCTTACCCGCTACCACAAACAATTGGCGCCCTTCCAGGGACAGTTTAGAGACTTGCTGATCGATCGCCTGCTGGGCGAGATCGAGACGGGGCAAGGGGACTGGGCGGCGGCACATGATCACCTGGTAGCGGCAGAGGCCGTGGCCCGTCGTGAGGCGCTGGTGCATGAACTGGTGCGTACTATGGAGGCACAGGCCGACCTGGCCCTCGCGCGGCGGGGCCGCACCAGCATCGTTCACGCCTGGGAACGGCTGGAGCATGCCGCGGGTCTAATCCAGGGCCTTGGCAACGCCGCTGAAGAGCGGCGGCTGCGGGGTCGGCTGCGGTCGCTGGGGCTGCCCGCTTCCCAGCGACCGCGGATCCCCGCCGGCCTGAGCGCGCGCGAGGCCGAAGTGCTGCACCTCGTCGCCGCGGGGAAGAGCAACCGCGAAATCGCCGGCACGCTTTGCCTGAGTGAGTCCACGGTCGCTCACCATCTCACTAGCATTTTCACCAAGACAGGCGTGGACAACCGCGCAGCAGCCACCGCGTGGGCCATACACCATGAGCTGGCGTAACGACCCGCGACAGTGGCTTCCCTCCCCGCGCGCTGCAAGACGGCGAATAGCAGGATCTTGCTATCGCACGCTCCCTCACGCCCTCAGCATGCCACACGAATTTCGGCAACTTCTGCCGATGTGCCGGCCGCGCGCCGGCGCTAGGCTAATCCTACAGGGTCACCGCCAAGCGGACGGCGCTGGAGAGGTACAAGCGGTGGGTCGCAGGCCCACCAAGCAGCAGGGAGGCAGCAGATGCGTGGTTCAAAGCAGGATCTGCCGGTGTCGGTGGACATGGGCGGCGTGCTCATTCGCGAGGCCGAGTGGGGCGACCTGAATGCTGCCCTGGAGAGCTTCCCGGCCGGGGTCGACAGCACCCCAATCTTCAGAGGGCTTCCCGAGGACCGTTGCCAGTGCCCGCATTGGGGCTACGTGCTCAAGGGCAGGCTGCGAGTCCAGTATAAGGACCACGAAGATACCCTGGCCGCAGGCGACGCCTACTACATGACGCCGGGCCACACGACTATCTTCGACGAGGACACCGAACTGGTGGAATTCAGTCCCAAGGGCGAGTACCAGAAGACCCTGGAGGTGGCCTCCCGCAACGTCGCCTCCATGCAGCAGGGCTAGCGGTCACATGGCACGCCGCCGGCAGCCCGGGCAGCATCCCCGCTACATGCGGTATCGGCAGGTGCTGCGGCCCAGCCCGCGTGGCTCGATGGCGAGACGCCTCCGCCTATACCTGCGCTGCTGCCTCCTCAGCCGAGGCCGCGATCAGCATATCCAGGTCGGGGTGCAAAATCGAAGATCGGATTGTCCCCCGGTGTGTCCGGCCCCAAAGCGCTTCGACACACCGGGGGACGAGCTTGTCACGGACGCACGGCTGGAATCGGGGCTCGATGGTTCAGGGCATAGACGCCTCGCCAACCGGGAGGATACGTATGTACGATGCAATCATGATCGGGGCACGCCATGTATGACGCTATCGTGGTCGGTGCACGCTGCGCCGGATCGCCCACGGCCATGCTCCTCGCGCGCAAGGGCTACCGAGTTCTCCTGCTGGACCGGGCCGCATTCCCAAGTGACTCCTTCCGCAACCACTTCATTCAGCAACTCGGCATCGTGCACTTGCACCGTTGGGGTCTGCTCAACACGGTGAGCGCCTCGAACTGCCCGCCGATCCGCGCTTTTGTCACCGATCTGGGCGATGGTCGCCTGGCCGAAGCGATCGAGCCGGCTGATGGCGTGGACGCAAACTATGCGCCTCGCCGCATCGTGCTCGACAAGATCCTCGTGGACGCCGCGGTGGAGGCTGGAGCAGAACTGCGCGAGCGCTTCAGCGTCCAGGAATTGATATGGGACAAAGATCGAGTCGTCGGCGTCCGGGGACGCGCGCACGGCGGTGCTGTGACCTCCGAGCAAGCGCGAATCGTCATCGGCGCGGACGGCGCGCACTCGATTGTCGCAGAGGCAGTGCAGGCGCCACGGTACGACGGGCGACCGGTCCTCACCTTTGGTTACTACAGCTATTTCAGCAGCGTGCCGTTGGCAGGGACCGAGGTGTGGATACGGCCAAAGTGCGCCTACATCAACTTCCCGACGAACAACGCCCTGACTCTCGTGGCGATCCAGGCTCCTGTCGAGGGCTTCCACGCCTTCCGCGAGGATATCGAAGGGAACTTCTTTCGCGCGCTCGAGCGCGTGCCGGAGTTGGCGGAGCGCGTGCGGGCGGGGAGGCGCGAGGAGCGATGGTACGGCACCGCGGATCTGCAGAACGTCTTCCGCAGGCCGTGGGGTCCCGGCTGGGCGCTCGTCGGCGACGCCGGATACCACAAGGATCCGATCCTGGCGCAGGGCATCAGCGACGCATTCCGGGACGCAGAGCTGCTGGCAGAAGCGATCGATGCGGGCTTCGCCGGTCGCGCACCGTTGGAGGAATCCCTCGGCGACTACGAGCGGCAGCGGAACGAAGCGGCCTTGCCGGGGTACTGGGCCAACTGCGCCGCGGCAAGCTTCCTCCCTCCCGCGCCCGAGGTCTTCGAGCGGCGTGCCACCCTGCGCGCGGCGTCGCTGTCCGAGGTAACGGCCACCGGCTAGCCGACTAACGCCGCAACTGTACCGGCACGAGGGTGCTGTGAGCCGCGAGGACGAACGCGAGTGCTGGAGGATCCGCTTCGGTGTGCTCGCTGGACGGCTGGTTTGCGACTCACGCTAACACCCCCCTGCCGCAATAGCGTGGATCGCCTTCAATGACTACACCATCGACACTCAACTCAGGAGACACACCCTGGGTGCGCCGCGACAGGGAACGTGCTATACTCGGTCCCACAAGACCATAGTTGGTTCTCGGGGGTGTCGAGGTCCTGACGGACCCGACTTAAATGGGAAAGTCCGGTGCAATACCGGCACAGTCCCGCTACTGTAACCGGCCATTAAGGCCGGAAGTCAGAAAACCAGCCCCTGAAATTCGCCGAGCGCCTTCGGAAGAAAGGGGCAGGTTGCCATGAGCTTCACGTCATAGCATCCGCCCCCTTCGTCCAGTTTGGATGGAGGGGTATTGTTTATCTGGACCTGGATGCATTGCCGCAGGCGGTGGCGCCCATACTGGGCATCATGTTCCTGCCGGACCTGAACTTCGTGAAAGCCTGGAGATGCACATAATGA
>JAQBPC010000694.1 GCA_028287725.1 Chloroflexota bacterium
GGTCTGCTGTTGGGGTGGACGCACGGCAGGCACATGGCGCCGGGACGTCGGCGTGGCCGCCGCTCGGCGCCGGGCCAGTGAAATGAGCGGCGTCAGCCTTGTGAAATGAGACTTGCATGATGTTTAGTCTGACGGACCGTGTCTCGATTGTGACCGGCGCCAGCCGCGGCATCGGGCGGGCGATTGCCCGCACGCTGGCCGAAGCCGGCAGCGATCTGGTCCTGGTAAGCCGGGATGCCGAAGCACTGGCGGCCGTTGAGGAGGAGATCCGCGCGCTGGGCCGTGCAGTGCTCGCGATCCCATGCGACGTAGCGCTGGTTGATACGCCCGCGCGGGTGGTATCCGCCACGCTCGAACGATTCAGCAGGCTGGATGTCCTGGTCAATAACGCGGGTATCAACAACACCGGGTCGATTGACCGCGTCGACGAGGAGAACTGGCAGGCGACGCTAAATACAAACCTTACGGCGACGTATCGCTTCAGTCGCGAAGCCTTCGGCCCGATGCGCGAACGTCATTGGGGCCGGATCATCAACGTCGCCTCGATCACGGCTCAGACCGGTGGGGTCAATGGCTCGGTCGCGTACAGCGCCAGCAAGGGCGGAATGCTGGCGATGACGCGAACCCTGGCCCGCGACGGCGCTCCCCATGGCATCACGGTCAACGCGGTGGCGCCCGGCCAGATCGATACCGGTATGGCGCGGGCGCTGGCCCCCGAGGCACTGCGTCAGGTGGAGGCGGCCATCCCGCTGGGGAGACTCGGCACGCCGGATGACATCGCCTACGCCGTGCTCTTCCTGGCGCTCGAGCAGGCGGGATACATTACCGGTACGACGATCGATGTTAATGGAGGACTGCTCAAACGGTAACGTCGCAAGACATCTGGACGCGCCGTAACCGCGTGACTGGCGCAGGCACGTCTGCAGCGTCGCGTGGTGCGGCGAAGGCCTGGGCGGGACAGTGGCATGCAATTGATTGAAGCCGAAAGGCGAAAGTAGCGGAGGTACAACATGGCGGATGTGCGGATTGGACTGATCGGAGCGGGCACCGTAGGCGGATGGCACCTGACGAGCTACCAGCGAGCCGGCGCGACCATCGTGGCCGTGGCCGATCCCAACGAGCAGCTGGGCAGGGGCCGCGCGGCGGAGTACGGCAGCACGTTCTATCAGGACTACCGGGAGATGCTGGCAGCCGAG
This sequence comes from Chloroflexota bacterium, assembly GCA_028287725.1. Classification (GTDB taxonomy): domain Bacteria; phylum Chloroflexota; class UBA5177; order JANWHV01; family JANWHV01; genus JANWHV01. The sequence continues at coordinate 1,197 of JAQBPC010000694.1, forward strand.
CAGCTGGACGCCGTCAGTGTTTGCACGCCGCCACATCTGCACAGGGAGCACGCGCTGACGTGCATGGACCATGGGCTGCACGTGCTCTGTGAGAAGCCCTTCGCGGCGTCGATGGAGGACGCGCGCGCCATGGTTGCCGCGGCCGAGCAGAGCGACCGTGTGCTGCAAGTGGGCTTCGTCCATCGCTTCTACGAGCCGGCGCAGCGCGCGCGGCAATATGGGGCGGACGGGACGCTCGGCACGCTGATCTCGTTTCACAACCGCTTCGCCGTGAACAACCGTCAGAACGATCGTGACTGGGTGCTCGATCCGCGCCGCGCGGGCGGCGGCACTTATATGGATACCGCCATGCACTCGGTCGACCTGTTCCGCTTCGTGATCGGCGAGATTGTCGCCGTCTCGGCGCACCACCGCACCGTCGCGGCCGGCATGCCCGTCGAGGACACCGGCGTGCTGGTGGTGCGCTCGGAGACAGGGGTGCTGGGCGTTATCGAGGCAGACTGGATGACGCCGGTCACGGATTACACCTTCGCGGTGTACGGCACGGACGGCGCCGTGAAGGTTGGCTACGATCCCGCAGAGCTGCTCGCCTGGACGCGGCAGACCCCGACCTGGCAACGTGAGTCTCTGGAATCCGACGACGCGATGGCGCGCTTTGATCGCGAGATCGATCATTTCCTGCAGTGCGTCCAAGGGAAGGCAACGCCCGCGGTAACGGCGTACGATGGCCTGCGGGCTCTCGAGGTGATACAAGCGGCCTACGAATCCGCGGCCACGCGGACCGAGGTCCCCTGCAGTCCCGCGTAATGAGCCTTACGGTTCCACGTGCAGGTCGCGGCGGGCCGGACCTCACGGTGGAACTGTTCCAGGAACACACGCAGGGCGCGGCGAGGTGAGGAGTCGGACCATGACGAACGACGCTGAGACGCGGCAGGAACCTCGAGCGGCTCCTGCCCAGGACCCCGCCCCGACCTCCGCACCACCCCTACGCTCGGCCGACATCGTCATCATCGGGAGCGGCATGGGCGGGGGCACGCTTGCCTATGCGCTACGGGACCTCGGGGCCCGCGTCCTGGTGCTGGAACGCGGCGACTACTTGCCCCAGGAGCCGCAGAACTGGGATCCGTGGGCAGTGTTCCGTGACAAGCGCTACAAGCCGCGCGAGCTGTGGCGCGACGGTGATGGGCGCCTGTACCGGCCCGGCGTCTACTACTGGGTCGGCGGGAACACCAAGATGTTCGGGGCCGCGCTCACCCGCTTCCGCAGGGAGGACTTCGGCGCCCTGGCGCACCATGACGGCGAATCCCCCGCCTGGCCTCTCACCTACGACGAGCTCGAGGCCTACTACTGTACGGCGGAGGACCTATACCGGGTCCACGGCCACCTCGGCGGCGATCCTACCGAGCCGCCGCACTCGCGGGACTATCCGTACCCGCCGCTCCCCCACGAGCCCGCCATTCGAGCGCTCTCCGCGCGCCTGAGCGACCAAGGGCTGCATCCGTTCCATCTCCCGATGGGCATCGACTACCGCCCGGGCGGGACGTGTGTGTAGTGCCAAACCTGCGATGGCTTCCCGTGCAGGGTCCATGCCAAGAGCGATGCGGAGGTCTGCGCCATCAGGCCGGCGCTGGCCGCGGGGAATGTGGCCCTCAGCACCCGGACGAAAGTTCTCCGTCTCCGCACAGACCCCTCCGGCCACCGTATTGTGGTGGCGGAGGTGGAGCGTGACGGTGAGCGCTTTGAGGTCAAGGGCAACAGCTTTGTGCTCGCGGCCGGGGCTGCCAACACGGCCGCGATCCTGCTGCGCAGCGCCACGGACCGGCATCCACGTGGCCTGGCCAACGGGTCGGACTGCGTGGGGCGCTACTACATGCAACACAACATGAGTGCAATCATGGCAGTCTCCCCGGTCCGAGTCAACGATTCCATCTTCCAAAAAACGATCGCGATCAACGATGTGTATCTCGCCGGCGCGCACAGGCCCTACCCGATGGGCAGCCTGGCCACTTTCGGCAAGCTGCTCGGCCCGATCCTCAAGACGGCACGACCACGGGTCCCCCTGCGCGCGCTGCAGGCCTTCGCACGCCGTAGCGTCGATTGGTGGTTGATGTCGGAGGACTTGCCGGATCGGGAGAACCGCGTGGTCGTGGATGCCGGTGGCAGGATCGTCGTCCATCGGCGGCTCAACAACTACACAGCCCACCGCGAGCTCATCGCCTTTGCGCGCCGGATGCTCACGCGGGCCGGCTATCCGCTCGTCCTGCACCAGGAGTTCGGGCTGGAGACGACCTCGCATCACTGCGGCACCGCGCGCATGGGTATCGATCCGGCGGACTCGGTGGTGGATTCCACCGGCAAGGCCCACGACCTGGACAACCTCTACATTGCGGACAGTTCCGTCTTCCCCGCGTCCGCAGCCAACAACCCATCGCTGACGATCGCGGCGCTGTCCCTGCGTCTGGCGGACCGGCATTTCGGACCACTGGACAATAGGATAGTACAATGAGGGCGTAGAAGAGAATCTGAGTGTACCCGGGCTGGGGCAGTATCCAAACCATGTGAGCAGGGTGGACGTGGCTAGCATGCTGCGGTGAGGAGCTCGCCACATGAGCGTCGTTTCGGTGGGCGTGATCGGTCTTGGCCTGCGCGGGACCATGTTTGCCCGTGCCCTGGCCCATAACCCAAGCGCAAAGCTCGTCGCTGTGTGTGATACCGACCTCGCCCGGCGCCGGCAGGGCGCTACCGACTACGGAGTGCCGGCGTTCGCGACACCGCAGGAACTCTGCGACCTGCCAGGTCTGCAGGCCGTCATCGTGGCCACTCCTGACCCCTTGCACCGCGAATCCGTCGAGGCTGCCGCCGAGCGAGGCCTGGCCATCCTCGTGGAGAAGCCGCTGGCTACGACGCTGCAGGACGCAGAGGCAATGGCCGTAGCGGTGCGGCGTGCCGGGGTGCTCTGCCAGGTGGCCTTTGAGAACCGCTGGAACCCGCCCTACCTGGCTGCCAAAGACGCTATTGAACGCGGCGATGTCGGCACGGTGCTCAGCCTTAACTCGCGCATCAACGACCGCATCGACGTGCCGCTAGGCATGCTCCGCTGGGGCGCAACCTCCAGCCCGGGATGGTTCCTGCTCAGCCACACGGTGGACATGGCCCGCTTTTTGAGCGGCCGGGAACCGACTCGCGCCTATGCCCAGGGGCAGAAGGCAGTGCTGATGAGCAAAGGGCTCGACACCTACGACACGCTGCAGGCCATCGTCACCTTTGCTGGGGGTCTCTCTGCCGTCTTCGAAGCGTCGTGGATTCTGCCCGAGACGTTGCCGATGATTGTAGATGTGAAGTATGAGATCATCGGCAGTGACGGCGCCCTGTACATTGACTGGCACGACCAGGGCTTGCACCAGGTGACCAAAGCCGGTTACCAGCACCCTATCGTCGCGAACCTCGACGTACATGGCCGGCCCACCGGCATGCCGATTTGGATGCTGGACTCGTTCATCACCTGTGTGGCCACCGGCGCCACACCGCTGGCCACCCTTGACGACGGGCTGGCTGCCGTCCGCGTCGTCGAGGCAATCCATCGCTCGGCGCAGAGTGGCGGTGTGGTCGAGTTATGAAGGGAGCGTAACAAGCCATGCATCCCAGTCTGGAGCGGCTCTTCGACCTGAGCGGTACAGTCGCCGTTGTCACGGGGGCCTCGCGCGGGCTTGGCGTGGATTTTGCCCGTGGGTTGACTAAAGCAGGGGCTGACCTGGTATTGACGGCGCGCTCGGGCGCCGACCTGGAGGCCGTGGCCGCTGACCTGCGCCAATACGGGCACGACGTGCGTACCGTTGTGGCCGACGTGACCAAAGATGCCGATGTAGCACGCATGATCGCTGCCGCAGTCGAGGGGTTGGGCCGGCTCGACATCCTGGTGAATAACGCGGGCATCGCTGCCCTCGCGCCTGCCGAGGACATGACAGAGGAACAGTGGTCCTCTGTGATGGACACGAACGTGCGCGCCTGCTTCCTGTGCGCGCAGCACGCCGCGCGACACATGCTCACCCGTGGCAGTGGCAAGATCATCAATGTGGCCTCGATGTACGGCAAGGTTGCGTCCAGCGAGGGGAAGCAGGTCTCATACATCGCTTCGAAGTGGGCCCTGCACGGCTTGACCGCGCAACTGGCGGTGGAGTGGGCGCCGGCAGGGCTGCACGTGACGGCCATCTCGCCTGGGTTTTTCCCCACCGCTCAGGGCGCCTGGGCCTTCGAGCAGGATCCAGAACTGGGCAAGCGTCTCATTGCTCGAGTTCCCATGGGCCGGTTGGGGCGGCCGGAGGACCTGGAAGGAGCCATCGTCTTCTTGGCCTCAGCGGCGTCCGACTTTATGAATGGTTCGGCCCTCATTCTGGACGGCGGGTATCTCAGTTGGTGATGATGCAACAGCCGAGCGCCGAGGCGCCCTGGCACATGCGTACACACGTTCCAGGCTGTTGCGGCCAGGGATTGGGGTCTACGCATTTCTGGAGGTAGCCATGCGTGAGTCTTTGCCCCGCATCACCGCGGGGGATACAAGCGCCACAATCGATCCCGTCGGCGGCCGCGTGGCCTCGTTTGAGGTAGGCCGGCGGGCAATCTTGTTCGCGCCCGCGGAACCTCCGCCGGAGCGGCGTGACTGGGTAGATCCGCCGGGTACATGGATCCACGCGGGTAATCCGGTGCTCTTCCCGCAGGCGGGCACGTTGGCGGGCCATCGTTTCGTTGAGACCGGCACAACCCTCAAGCCACACGGTATCGTCTACCAGAGACCCTGGTCCGTCGAGCTCCAGGAGCCCAGCCGTCTGGTTGTCGCTATCGAAAGCGACGAGGCAACGCGTCGCGCCTATCCGTTTTCCTGGCGCATCCTAGAGGAGGTGGAATTGGGCCCGGGTACCCTGCGTTTCACCCTGCGCATCACCAATACCGATACAGTGGAGCTACCCGTGGCCCCGGGATATCATCCCTACTTCGCACTGCCCCTGGATGAGAAGAGCCGTCTGCAAATTGATGAGGTCGTCGGCTTCCGACCTCCGGCCGGGCCGGACGTTGAGATCGACGATGTACTGGTCTTGCCGCGCCATCCTCTAAGCGTGCACTGGCCCTCGGGTGAGCTGCGCCTAACCACGTCCAATCATTTTGGCTGCCTCGTCGTGTACACGGCGCCTGGACAGCCGTATATCTGCATTGAGCCCTGGATTGCTCCCCCCAATAGCCTGAACGATCCGGCGGCTCGAATCGCCATCAGCCCCGGCGCCACCCTCGCGCTATGGATGGAAGTCTCCGTGCTATAGGGGCCGGTGATCGGTTATACGCCACGCTCCGGCGCCTTCACGACTTCGCGGTTGGAGAAGGTTGCTGTGATTGACCGCGAGCGTGATGACTTTGTTGACCACCAAGCTCTTGGCCGTCACTCGGGGCGTCGCGCCCTCGAGTCTACCTCGGTCGATGCAGACGGCGGGCCCACGTTGTACGCCGGCTGTGCGGACAGCACAGTCAAGCCACCGTCGACTATCAGGTTCTGGCCGTTGATCC
>JAQBPC010000027.1 GCA_028287725.1 Chloroflexota bacterium
TATTGTGGCATTACTGTGCGAGTAGAGTACAGGCGCCACGCCAATGCGAAACGACGAACCTGCTGTATTCTGGCCGGCCGACCGTACCCTCTTCCAAGAGGGACAACCATACAATCCACGATTTGACCTGCGCACTGACGCTGTAATCGTCTATGGCATCGACGACAGCTTACCTGCGCGGATAGCCGATTGGCGGGCGCGTGGATACCATGTTCACCTGATGACCGGTCTTGCCTGGGGCGAGTACCAGGACTATCTGCTTGGTCGCTGGGACGGTCAGGTCCACTGGGATAATGCGCAACGGCTCGCCGATGGAACGCCAAAGCAGCATGGGCAGGACATTCCTTACATGGTGCCGTGCGAGTCGTACGGCGCCTACCTCGAATCGCTCCTCAAAGTAGCAATCGAGGCAGGCGTCGAGGCTGTCTTCCTCGAGGAGCCGGAGTTCTGGTCATTCACCGGTTACGGCCCAGGGTTTGAGCAAGCTTGGCTGGCGCGGTACGGCACGCCGTATCGAGACCCCGATAGCGACCCGGAAGCATTTTCCCTCGCCGCGGAGTTGAAATACGTGCTCTACCGGGATCTCATCGAGCGCCTGTGTAACGCGGTGAAGCGTGAGAGCGCTGCGCGCCCGGGTGGCCCAATTCCCTGTTATGTCGCCACCCATAGCTTGCTCAACTACGCGCATAACCGGATCGTAAGCCCGATGTCGTCGCTGCGCGAGATAGAGAATTGCGACGGCGTGATCGTCCAGACCTGGAGCCATACCGCGCGCAGCCAGGCGCTCTACGAAGGCGTTCGGAGCGAGCGCATGTTTGAGGTAGCATTCCTTGAATATTGCTCTGGCCTGGAGTTGGCGCGCGACACCAAACGGCACCTCTGGTTCCTAGCCGACCCCGTGGAGGACAGCCCCGACTATGGGTGGGACCGCTACCGGTCCGGGTACGAGACGACCATCGCCGCTTCACTGTTTTTTCCAGCGGTTGGCGCGTTTGAGGTCATGCCCTGGGCTTCGCGCATATTTACCGGCCGCTACCCTCGACGTCGCGACGGGCCGCCAGGCGACACGATCCCGGCACACTACGCGTCTGAGTTGCTCGCGGTTGCCAACGCATTAAGCAACATGCCGGGCGGGCCGGTCACCTGGGATTGCGGTACCTATGGCATCGGTGTCTTGACGGCCGATAGCCTGATGTTTCGCCGTGGCGGCCCAGACCAGGATGATCCTGAGCTATCAGCATTCTACGGGCTCGCCTTGCCCCCGCTCATGGCCGGTATGCCGGTGCAGCCGGTGAGCCTGGAGACGGTGGCTACGAGTGGCGTACCGCCGGACGTCCGGGTGCTGCTGCTGAGCTATGATGGCATGACACCACCCAACGCGGCCGCGCATGAGCGATTGGCCGACTGGGTGCGCGCCGGGAACGCGCTGGTGCTGTTTGGCGAGGCGAACGGGCCATATGAAACGCTGCCCGCCTGGTGGAACGAGCCCGAGAACCGCTGCGGCCCATGGCCGCATCTGCACTGTCTGCTCGGCATGGTGGGGAACACAGGAACATATCGGGTAGATAGCGGCGTGGTGATCGCCGTGCCGGAAGGGCCGATCACCCTTGCCCGCCAACCAACGGGCGCTGCCCAGGTACGCGCCCTCGTGCGGGTGGTCATGGAGGCGCTTGGCGCCAACGCGCCTGTATATCGGGAACAGGCGTACATGACCATGCGTCGCGGCCAATACCTCGTGGCAGCGGGCATGTCATCGCCACCGGCCAACGCCGGCACCGCTGAAGCCAAGCATATCCACGGACGTTTCATCGATATGTTTGACGGCAATCTGGCCCTCCTCGACGGGATCAGCCTGACCGCCGGAAGCTGCGCCTTTGTACTGGATCTGGATCAGGTGCCGCACGGCACACCGGCAGTGCTCGCGGCATCCGGCCGCGTGGAGAACGTTTGGACGCCGGATGGATCGCTCAGCTTCAGTGTCTCCGGCCCTACCGATACCTGGGGGGTGATACGGGTAATGCTCCCTACAGCGCCAAAACGTGCCTGGGCCGGCAGTACCCGAATCGAGGCCGTCTGGGACAACGCCACGCAAACCGCCATGCTCAGGCACCCCAACGCGACGGACGGCGTGGCCTATAGAATCGAGTGGTGAGCGATCAGAGCCACCCGCTCCTCTTGTAGTACACCAGCTGTATGGCGGTCAATAATGCCATGCCCCCCAGGACGCACCACCAGAGATAGCCGCCATCGTGCTCTACCTGCGGTAGGTGGCCAAAGTTTTGCCCGAAGACGCCGGTGACGAAGGTGATTGGTAGGAAAATACTGGCAAATATGGTCAACCGCTTCATCACTTCGTTTTGCCGGTTCGAGACCATCGATAGATAGGCGTCCATCGCACTACTCATCAAATCACGGTACGAATCGATTACTTCAAACGTCCGCACGAGATGGTCGTAGATATCGCGAAAATAGACCGCGTACTTTGGATCGATAAATTCATCTTCACGCGCGATCAGGCGATTAAATACCTCGAGTTGAGGGCTGATCACCTTCCGTAAATGCCCAA
>JAQBPC010000052.1 GCA_028287725.1 Chloroflexota bacterium
TGGGTGGACCGGCACAATCGAGGATTTGGAGGTCGTTGTTACGACCCGATCAGCACTGTGAGTGTCCCAACCGGGTCCGGGTCGGACGGCCGTGGTTTCCAAAGCTCATCGACTACCCAGCAGGGCGAGAATCTACATCTTGCGTGTGCATGATGGGGTTCCCACGTCGCCGCCCTTAGGTGCCAGCGCTCCGCTAAGCCCACACCGACTCCTCATGCTGTACTCTTGTTGCGAGAGGCGCTGAATTGTGCAGGTGGGAGGCTCCCGGTTGAAGCGTTATGAACTGCTGACTATGACCCTGGAAGAGCGCAAGATGATCATGCGACGGTCGTCGCGTGATGTCTTTGACGATGCGCTCTTTCGAAGTGTTGAGGGTCTCATCAATGATGTGCGTCAGAATGGGGATGCCGCTCTCGTCCGAGCGACCGCGCAATTTGACGGGATCCAACTGCAAAATTCGGACCTAAAGGTACGTCCCGAGGAATTCGAGGCAGCAGAGCGACAGCTCTCGCCTGCGGTGCTGGACGCGATAGATGAAGCGATAGACCATGTCCGGCGCTTTAACCAGCACATCGTCGATCGCACATCGTGGCAGGCCGAGTTAGCACCTGGCATATTCGTGGGAGAGCAGGCAAGTCCCATCGATCGGGTTGGTTTATACGTGCCCTGCCGAAAAGGCTCGTTCCCCTCGGTCATGATTCACCTCGGCACACCCGCGGTCACCGCGGGAGTACCCGATATCGCGGTCGTGCTGCCGCCGCTGCCAGGTGGTGGCGGAATAGTCGATCCCGCGGTTCTGGCTGTCGCCGGTCGACTCGGCATTAGCGAGGTCTATCGGTGCAATGGCGTCGCGGGAATCGCGGCCCTGGCGCTCGGCACCGAGACCATCCGCCCTGTGCGCCGCATCGATGGCCCAGGTAGCCCAGGAGTTACCGCCGCGCAGCTGGCCGTACAACGGTTTGGCGTGGCAGTCGGACTGCTTTATGGCCCGTCGGAGGCCGTTATCCTGGCCGATGGGAGCGCGGATCCAGACCTGCTCGCGGCGGACCTATTGAACGATGCGGAGCATGGCAGCGATTCTGCCGCCCTCCTGCTGACCGACAGGCCGGAGTTGATCGACGCGGTGGCGCGCTGTGTTGCGAGCCGGCTACCTGCGCTACCAGATGTGCGCCGGGGCTACGCGGAAGCCGCGATATCGCAGTATGGCGGGGCAATTCTCGTGCACGACCTGGACAGTGCCATCGACTTTATCAATGAGTATGCGCCCGAGCATCTCCAACTCGCGGTGGCGTCGCCTGAGTCCTTCGCCACCCGGATTCGAAACGCCGGTGAGATCCTGCTCGGACAAGGCACGCCTTTTGCAGCTGCGAACTTTTCGGTAGGCGTCCCCAACACGTTGCCGACCGGTGGATTTGCTCATCTATCCTCAGCCGTGACCGCACATACGTACCTCAAGCGCAGCTCGATCGCTCGGCTCGACGCAGCCGCGTTGGCGGCGCTGCGTCCAGGCGTGCGCGCGCTGGCCGAGCACGAGGGATTCCCTGCGCATGCTGCCGCCATGGGTGCCGAAGGGCGGTAGCCGTTGCACCTAAAGTCGGTCTCAATGCAGGGCTTCAAGACCTTTGCATTGAGAACCACGCTTGAGCTGCGCCCTGGCATCACCGCGGTCGTGGGGCCCAACGGCAGCGGCAAGAGCAACATTGCGGACGCGGTACGCTGGGCGCTGGGCGAAACGAACTTGCGCCACGTGCGCTGCAGATCGACGGATGAGTTGATCTTCGCGGGTAACGCCAAACGCTCAGCCGTGGGGTTTGCCGAAGTCTCGCTTGTTTTTGAGAACGATGGCGGTTGGCTAAGTGTGCCGTTCTCAGAGGTGCGTGTCACGCGCAAGGCGTATCGTTCGGGCGAGAACGAATACCTGCTAAATGGCACACGAGTGCGTTTGCGGGACATCATTGATCTGCTGGCAGGCGCTTCGATCCATGCCGGCGGTCACGTCGTCGTGAACCAGGGTTTGGTGGATTCCGTCCTCGCATTGCGGGCGGAGGAGCGCCGGCCCATAATCGAGAATCTTGCCGGACTGAAGCAGTATTACCTACGGCGAGACGATGCGGAAGGCAAGCTGAGCGCGACTGAGGCCAACTTGGTCCATGTCGACGCAATGATCGCCGAAATCACGCCTCAGCTAGCCAATTTGTCGGCACAAGCCGAGGCACTTCAAGCATTTAAGGCGGCAGAAGCAGAGCTGCGCGAACTGCAGCGCGCAACCTTTGGGTCTCAGGCAGCTCGACTCGTCACGCGGGTGGACGCGGCGCGGGTCGCCGCCGACACGGCACTGGATCAGCTCACGTCCTGCCGTGAGGAGGCGACGCGGCTGCGCGGTGAGGACGATGCTCTGCTCACGCTGTTAGGCGAGCACCGGAAAACGCGAGAGAGCCTGCGCCGCCGCATTTCGGAACAACAGCAACTCGTCGCGAATGCACGGCGGGACCGCGATGTGGCCGCGGCACAGGCCCAGGCAGCAGATGAGCGTGCTCAGTTCTCACGTGCTGAACATGCGCGTCTCACTGCCACCGCCGGCGCGGAACACGAGCGTCTCGCCGACGCCGAGGCGGTCTCTGCCAGGGCACGTGCCGCGGTAGCGACCGCGGTAGCCGCGCTCCAGGATCGGAGACAACATGCGAATGGGCTGGCGAGCGAGCGCGACAGCGCGCTATCGGCCCACCGAAAGGCACAGGCAGCGCAACTGGAGGCCTCGAAGACCGTCGC
>JAQBPC010000073.1 GCA_028287725.1 Chloroflexota bacterium
GGTCTCTTTCTGCGGATGGCGTCAACGGTTATGGTTGGCACACCAGATGGCCTGGGAACGATGCGCCGCGCGACTGAACCATAGGCGGCGGCTTCTCTGCAACCTGCCGGCACAGCCCGCGGTCGAATAATGAGCCAGGCCACTAATGGACCAGTAGCCTGACTCACATATGGAACTGAAAAGTTAGACCGTGCGGCCCACTGCCTCTGCTATTGCGCGTACCTGCCGCATCATCTCCGCGAATCTTTCAGGCTTGAGCGACTGCCGCCCATCCGATCGCGCGGCCTGTGGGTTGGGATGAACCTCAATTATGAGCCCGTCTGCGCCGGCCGCGATTCCGGCCCGCGCGATTGGCGTAACCCATCGCCACTCGCCCGTGCTGTGACTTGGGTCAAGAAATACCGGCAGGTGGCTTAGCTCCTTAAGGATCGGTATGGCATTGATGTCGGTTGTGTTGCGTGCGGCATCCTCAAACGTGGTGATGCCGCGTTCGCACAGCACTACACGGCTATTGCCTTCGCATAACACATACTCGGCGGCCATCAGAAGATCCTTGATACGACAGCCAGGGCCACGCTTCAAGAGAACCGGATAACCGCACTGACCAACTGCGCGGAGCAGGGTGAAGTTCTGCATATTGCGCGCGCCGATCTGCAGGAACTGCGCGTATCGGCAGACGAGATCCAGGTCATGAGCATCCATTACCTCGGTAATCACCGGCAAACCGGTCTCCTCGCCGGCCTCTGCCAGCATCTTGAGGCCGGGCTCGCCCAGGCCCTGGAAGCTGTGGGGAGAGCTGCGCGGCTTGAATGCCCCGCCCCGCAACATGCTGGCCCCGGCAGCGCGCACCGCGATTGCCGACTCCATGATTTGCTCGGGCGACTCCACGCTGCACGGCCCGGCAGCAATGCACACCCGATTCCCGCCAATGGCGAGATTTCCGTCCCTCACTATGTAATCTTCAGGATGGTATTGGCGTGACGAGAGCTTGAACGGCGCGGAAATGAGGTTCACTTTCTCCACGCCAGGCAAATTCTCGAAGCGATCGACGAGCTCCACTTTGTCGATATCCACTTCGCCCAACACCGCGACAACCTTCCGCTCGACACCGTCATTGATGTGAGCATGAAAGCCGCTCGTCTCCACCAGGTGCAGTACCTGCCGCATCTGTTCTGGAGTAGCGGAGGCCTGCATCACGATTACCATAGTGCTCCCCTCGTCATTCTCTCGCGCACCGACAAAACCCAGTCCACGGGCGCTACACAGTCTACCATGTGGACAGATGTGGGCTCATATCACGAGGCTGCGTCTTCATAGCACGCGTCGTGTCTGGGTTACAATGACGGTGATAGTGAGATACGCAGGCAGATTGACACTGCGCGAGCGGTAGGGCAGTCCCCGGACCGCGACAAGCGAAAGGCATGCAGGAGTGAGCGATAGTCACGATGCGTTCGGTGCGCGCGCCACGCTGGCGGGCCCAAATGGCGAAGTCACCTATTACAAATTGGAGGCCCTGGCACGACAGGGCATTTCCGGTGTCGACCGCCTACCTGTTACGGTAAAAGTCTTTCTGGAAAATGCGCTGCGGAACGTAGGCAATGTAACGACCGAAGACGACGTCCGGGCCCTGGCCGCGTGGAGTCCCAAGGGGCCGGCGGGACGAGAGTTTCCGTACTTTCCCGGACGCGTGGTGATGCAGGATTTTACCGGCGTACCCTGCGTGGTGGATCTCGTGGCGATGCGCTCGGCGGCAAAGCGAATGGGTGGCGATCCCGAGAGGATTAACCCGCTGGTGCCCGTCGATCTGGTCATCGACCACTCGGTCCAGGTCGATGTGTCCGGTTCGCGCAACGCGTATGAGGCAAACGTAGTGCGCGAGTATGAGCGGAACGGCGAGCGATACGCTCTGTTGCGGTGGGCTCAGAAGGCATTCAGCAACTTGCGCGTGGTACCGCCGGGCACTGGTATTGTGCATCAGGTGAACCTGGAGTTTCTCGCAAACGTCGTGACCACGCGAGAAGTCGGCGGCCGGTTGGTTGCCTTTCCAGATACCTTGGTCGGCACCGATTCTCACACCACAATGATCAACGGCCTGGGTGTCGTCGGCTGGGGAGTGGGCGGCATCGAGGCGGAAGCCGTGATGTTGGGCCAACCCCTCTATCTGCTTACGCCTGAGGTTATTGGCTTCCGGTTTATTGGCTCGCTGCCCGAAGGCGCCACGGCCACTGATCTTGTGTTGACGGTAACTGAAATGCTGCGAAAGCATGGCGTGGTAGGCAAGTTCGTCGAATATACCGGTCCCGGTCTCTCGGCTCTTAGCCTCGCCGACCGAGCCACCATCGCCAACATGGCTCCGGAATATGGGGCCACTATGGGCTTCTTCCCGGTGGATGCCGAGACATTGCGCTACTTGCGAGGCACTGGGCGTTCCGAAGATGTAGTCTCTCTCGTCGAGCGATATACCAAGGAGCAGGGCCTCTTCCGTACGGATGAGACGCCGGATCCCGTGTTCAACGAGCTGCTCGAGCTCGACCTTTCCACCGTGGTGCCGAGCGTTGCCGGCCCCCGACGGCCCCAGGACCGTCTCGCCTTGAGCAATGTCCAATCGAACCTGCACGATACCTTTGTCCAGCAGTTTGTGCAGCATGCTCCGCCGGTAAATGGGAACTCGCTCGCCCGCTTCGATTACGAGGGCGGTACCGCGGATAACCAGCAACAGACCGAGCCGGAGAGAGCTGTGGCTCCCGAGCCAGTCTCCGCGCGCGTAACGATCGGCGACGCCAGTGCTGAGATGCACCATGGATCCGTCGCAATTGCCGCCATCACAAGTTGCACGAACACGTCGAATCCGTCGGTCATGCTTGGCGCAGGCATTCTAGCAAAGAAAGCTGTCGAGCGCGGCCTCGCCGTGAAACCGTACGTCAAGACCAGCCTGGCGCCCGGTTCACGAGCAGTGACCGATTACCTGGCAAATGCCGGGTTGACGGAGTATCTCGAGGCTCTGGGCTTCTATCTTGTGGGGTACGGCTGCACGACGTGCATCGGCAATAGTGGGCCGCTCGCGCAACCGGTTGAGGATGCGATACGCGAGAATGACCTTGTCGCCGCCGCCGTTCTCTCAGGAAACCGTAACTTCGAGGGCCGAATCAGTCCGTTGACCAAGGCAATGTATTTGGCCTCACCGCCGCTGGTCGTAGCCTATGCGCTTGCCGGCACCGTCGACATCGACCTGACGAGCGAGCCGCTCGGCAACGGGTCCGACGGGCAACCTGTCTACCTGCGCGACATTTGGCCGAGCCAGGGCGAGGTGCGTGATGCGATCGCAGCCTCCCTATCGCCGGAGATTTTCACGCGAAATTATGCGATCGTCACCGATGGCGACGAACACTGGCAAAAGCTACCCGTCCCCGATGGCGGTCTGTACGAGTGGGACCCGACTTCCACGTATATTCACGAGCCTCCATTCTTCCAGGGCCTAGCGCCCGAGCCGGGTGCGCTCCAGGATATTGAGGGAGCGCGTGTCCTGGCGATGCTGGCGGACTCCGTCACGACGGATCACATCTCGCCTGCCGGGAACATCGCCAAGGATAGCCCCGCCGGCCACTATCTTTTGGAGCATGGTGTGCAGCCACTGGACTTCAACCAGTACGGAACACGGCGCGGCAACGACGAAGTGATGGTGCGCGGTACGTTCGCAAGCATCCGGCTCCGTAACGAGCTGGCCGGAGGGCGCGAAGGTGGGTGGACCGCACATCAGCCAGATGGCGAGATCGTGTCGATTTTCGACGCGTCGAACAAATACCGCGAAGAAGGCGTGCCGCTGCTGGTCATCGCCGGCAAGGAATACGGCTCAGGCAGCTCGCGAGATTGGGCGGCAAAGGGAACGCTGTTGCTCGGCGTTCGTGCCGTGATTGCCGAAAGCTATGAGCGAATTCACCGAAGCAATCTGGTCGGCATGGGTGTCCTCGCCTTACAGTTCCTGCCAGGAGAAGGACGTAAGTCTATCGGGCTCGACGGTACGGAGACGTACAGCCTGGAAGGCATCGCCGGCGATCTCAAGCCAGGCGGCCAGGTGACGGTGCACGCGAAGCGTGACGACGGGTCGGTGAAGACGTTCAAGACGACGGTGCGTATCGATAGTCCGATCGAAGTGGAGTATTACCGCCACGGAGGAATCCTCCCGATGGTGTTGCGCAAGCTCTTTGGCGGCCGTGCCTAAAAAGGGATATATGACCAGAGTTAGCGGGAGGGATGTGGCCGATCCTTCCCGCGACGGCACGCCCGAACGGCCAGAGCATGAGGCCCGCGCCGCCATGACTATCTCAGGTCCCGGCCTCGTGCCCCTGCTCAGAGCGGGGTTGCGCGTCATAGTTGTCGGCTTCAACCCTAGCATCCGTGCCCATCAGACAGGACACTATTATGCTGGTCGCGCGAATCGGTTCTATACCTTGCTCTACAGTGCGAAGTTAACTCCGCGCCTTCTCCGACCAGCGGAAGACGCCTTGTTGCTTGAGTTTGGCATCGGCGTGATGGATCTTAGCTCGATACCTTCCGCACGGGCACACGAACTCAAGCGGGAAACATTCTCCAGTGGGGCGGATCTGGTCAAGAAAACCGTGTCTCAGCTAGCGCCTACGGCGGTGTGTTGCAATGGTTATGGCGTATTCACAGCACTTACCGGAACGAAGCCAACGCGCGCGGGCCTGCAACCTGGAGCCGCGATTGCAAGGGCAAGCGTCTTCGCGGTGCCGTCGTCAAGCGGAGCGGCATCGGCGTTCACAGCTGAGCGACATGCCGGATGGCTCGAACTAGGGGAATTCCTCGGCGCCGACGTCAATGCGTCGAGCCCCGGAGGCACCCTGGCCTCGCCCGGACTGTAAACATATGGCGACCACATGACGGCATGCAGGGAGCAGGGTGGAGTGGCACTTGAGCGAGCACTGCTGTACCAAGCGACAGAGGCGCCCCTGTTGGGAGCGCCTCCAAAGTTCTGCGGGTCTCAGACCTCGCTTAGCGCGAGACTGTCACTCGACTTTGCGCACGTTGACGGCGCGCTCGCCGCGACCGCGCGTGTCCTGCTCCTTGTCAAACTCGACCCGATCGCCGCGACGAAGCTGGTCGAAGCTGGTGTTTACTACCGCGGAACTGTGGAAGAACAGATCTTCTCCACCTTCCTGGGAAATGAAACCGAAACCGCGGTCGGTCAAGCGGGCAATCGTTCCTTGAGGCAATGAACAGATCCTTTTGCGCGTGACGGTCGCCGGCGGAATGCCGAAAGCATATCAAACCGATCACATTGCTCTCCCTAGCATAGCACCATTACACTAAATAATCTTCGTGCTCGGAAACTGGATATACTGTCATGGCTACGAGAGAGCAATTCGAATACGAAGCACCAGAGTAATTGAGAGGAAAATGCGATGGGGGCGCTGGAGGGCAAGGTAGGTATTATCTTCGGTGTCGCCAATCATCGGAGCATTGCCTGGTCAATTGCCCAGGCGGCCGATGCGGAGGGCGCGCAGCTGGTCCTGGCGTACGTCGAGCGCATGGAGCGCTTCGTGCGGGATCTCGCCACGCAACTCTCACGCCCACCGCTCCTCATACAATGCGATGTGCAGGATGATGCTCAGATCGAACAGGTCTATACGCAAATACGCGAGCAGCATCCGCGACTGGACTTTCTCGTGCACGCGGTTGCCTTTGCGAATCGCGAAGATCTCGACGGACGATTTATCGATACCAGCCGCGCCGGATTCCTGACCGCGCTTGACGTCAGCGCCTATTCGCTCACGGCCGTAACGCGAGGCGCTCTTCCTTTAATGACCGACGGAGGCAGCGTGGTGACCCTCACGTATCTGGGCTCCGTGCGCGCCATGCCGCATTACAACGTTATGGGCGTCGCCAAGGCAGCCTTAGAAGCATCGGTACGCTACCTTGCTGCGGACCTGGGGCCGCAGCGGGTTCGCGTCAACGCCGTGTCGGCAGGTCCCATCCAAACTTTATCTGCCCGCGGCATTGCCGGCTTCAGCGAATTCCTTAGCTCGATGAGCGACCGGTCCGCGTTGAAGCGAAACGTCGAAGTTAGCGAGGTCGCGCAGGCGAGCCTATTCCTGTTGGGACCTGGAGCGTCGGGCATAACCGGGCAAGTCCTCTATGTCGATGGCGGCTTCAGTATGATGGGCGGCTAGACCCCATTTGGTGGCCGTTTAGCCTTGCATTACTACCCTTGCTCTCGTACTGTAGCTAGGTGAGAACCTCTGGATCAGCTGCCCGTCTACGCCATCTCGATTTGTACGCCATCCTCGAGGTAAGGCCGGACGCGACGTTCGATGCGATTCGCCGTGCATACCGGCGCGGTGCGCTGAAGTCGCACCCTGACCGCCACCCGGGAGACAAGGAGGCGGCAGATAGATTTCTGTTGCTTACTCAGGCGCGCGACGTTTTGCTCAATCCTGAAGCTCGTCAAGCCTATGACCAGCTTCGCGACGGGATGGTGGGCGCCGGGCGTGGCGAAACAACCGCCGACAGCTCGTCAGTGCGGCGCCCGGTGCGGAAAACCAGCGCAAACGACCCGCTGAACGAGCAGCGTTTGGCAGCCAAGGCGCAGCGCTCGCGCTCGTCAGCGGAGCTTTCAGCGCTCTGGCGGGTTAATTCAACGGTTGTCCGGGCAGCGATTCTGCGGAACGTCGCGTGCCCGATTTCATTGTTTAGCGAGCCCTGTGTCACTGAGCACTGGATGCTTGGCCTTGAGGCTGCGCATCGAGCAAGTTGCCCGGTCGACGTGCTGGAGAAGCTTGCCTTCAGTTTTGAGCGTAGTGTTGCGCTCGCTGTAGCATCTCACCCGGCGGCATCCAGCACCGCGCTTACCACCATTGCCGCTCGGCATCGTGATCTACCGATTCTCCATGCCGTCGCAACGCACCGTAACGCAGGGCCTGACGTGCTACGCGAGGTCAGTCGAGCAGTACGCGGGCCGCGTTCGGCAGCCCTCGGATCCGCTGTACTCTCGCATCCCTCATGCCCGCCGGACGTGGCCCAGCGCATCCGCTCGCGCCTCGGCAACATGGTGGCCTGACAGGCCCGCGGCATCTATGCGGCTACCCGCATGTGTTGGGACGGAAGCCGATAGGTTGCAATGCAAGGGCAGGCGGTATATAGCCGCCTATTTCGACCGCCATCGAATGCGCCGGGCATACACCACCTTCATACGCTTCCCTCGCCATCGTTATTCGCGCGGTAGGATGATAGTAATGGCTCTGGCTTGCCGACAGCGCGGTATGCGGCATTCACGACAGGGAAAGGCGAGGGAGAATGGAATTTCGCGACTATTATGCCGTCCTGGGCGTCCCCAAAACGGCATCCTCCAAGGAAATTCGCTCCGCATACCGCAAGCTGGCTCGACAACATCATCCCGATGTGAACCCTGGTAATAAGGAAGCTGAAGAGCGCTTCAAAGAGATCAGCGAGGCCTATGAGGTGCTCTACGATCCGGAGAAGCGGAAGCTATACGATACGCTCGGCCCACAGTGGAGAGAGTATGAGCGGTATCGCGAAGCGGGCGGCACGGCAAGTCCGTCGGAGTTTGCGCAGGCCACGACCGCCGGTGCAGGTGCTGGTGCGGGTGCTGGGCGAGGGGGCCAAGGCTTCGATCCCTTCGCCGGAGCCCGGCGCAGCACTCGTGGTGCTGCCTCTCCCGATGACCTACATGACATTTTCGGTCAGGAAAGCCCGTATTCCGACTTCTTCAGCTCGATTTTTGGCGATGTACAAGGCACGACCCGACGAGCGAGGCGAGGCGGCGACGTCGAGGCTCAGGTTGAGCTAAGTCTGGAAGACGCGTTTCGCGGCACCACGGTGCAACTGCAAATCACAGACCCTACCGGCACTCCACGAACCATCGAGGCGCGGATTCCGCCCGGCGTGCGCGACGGCTCACGCATTCGACTAGCAGGCCAGGGTGCTGCTGGTCGGGGCGGCGCCGCCGCGGGCGATCTCTTTGTGGTGGTAAGCGTGCGTCCTCACCCGCGGTTCCGACGCGAGGGAGACGACTTACGGACCGACGCCTCGGTGGACATGTTCACCTGCTTGCTTGGCGGAGTGATTCGCGTCCCCACGCTTAAGGGGACACGCTTGGAGGTACGCATACCGCCGGATACGCAGAACGGGCAGGCAATCCGCCTGAAAGGTCAAGGCATGCCACACCTCCGTCATCCGGAGCGCGCCGGGGACCTGTATGTGGAAGTTCGCGTGGTGCTCCCAACTGGCCTGAATGCCGAGGAACGAGAGCTCGTTGCCGAACTTGCCGACCGCTATGAGCACCATGGTGAAAAAGGAGGGGCGCGCTGATGGGACTTATCCTCTACCGCGTTGAGGTGGTCACCGACATCCTTGACATACCACGCGTGCAGCTCAGAAGGTACGAGCAAGCTGGACTCGTCGTGCCGAGCGGCGCACCGGAGAAGCCCCGTGGTCGGGCACGATACACTGAGGAAGATCTGCGACGTATCCGACGTATTCGACGCTTGCAGCGGGATTTAGGCCTGAACCTGGCGGGATTGCAGGTCGTGATGCGCTTGCTCGATCAAGTAGACGAGTTGCAGAGGCGTGTCGTGAGGCAGTAACCATCTCCTCGTGAGGCAGTAACCATCTCCCGTCGAGGTCGGGCTCCCATATGTAGTGTTCATCAGTGTAGGAAAGGGACTTGATGAGTCGCCACATTCCATTGGTGGTCAGCGAAGGCGCCCCGTTCGACCGTGGCTTCCAACTTGGCCGCCAGGCACGAGAGCGGATTGCGTATACCGTC
>JAQBPC010000088.1 GCA_028287725.1 Chloroflexota bacterium
AGAGAATACCGGAGCAGGCGAACATGTCGTAACTTTCACGGAAGTTCACCGTAATCCAGTGGCCGTAGGTCTTGGCCACACCGTATGGGCTGCGGGGATAAAACGGCGTTGATTCACTCTGCGGGACTTCTTGCACCTTGCCAAACATTTCGCTGGAGGATGCCTGGTAGAAGCGGACCGGCAGGTCGACGGCGCGAATCGCCTCGAGCATACGGGTGACGCCCAGCGCGGTGTACTCCCCGGTCAAGACAGGCTGGCTCCAGGAGGTCGGGACGAAGGATTGTGCCGCGAGGTTATACACCTCGTCGGGCCGAGACTTTCGCAGAGCCTGGATGAGCGACAGCTGATCGAGCAGGTCGGCATCGACGATCTCCACGTCGTTGAGCAAGTGTCGAATGCGATCGTCGGCGATGATGCTCGTCCGGCGTACCAACCCATACACTTCGTATCCCTTGCTCAGTAACAACTCAGCAAGATAGCTGCCATCCTGGCCGGTGAACCCGGTGATCAACGCATTGGGCATTCTGTTCCTCCAACCTACAACGACTGGGCGGGCCGGACTATTGAGCCTGGTGTACCAGCTCTGCTCGCCAATAGGCGAGGGTATCTAGTACCGTCCGCGTGATGGGAATTTCTGGTGTCCAACCTGTAGCGGCATGCAGCGCCGCATAACTACCGACGGTGGCAGGCCGATCGATTGGCCGGGTGCGCGCAGGATCGAGCTCAATGCGAATAGGCACGGAGCTGGCGCCTATCAGGATGTCGAGCAGCGCGCCGATACGGACCGTAGTGCCGGAACACACGTTATAGACGGCGCCCGGCTCGCCGAGCTCCAGCATCAGGCGATAGGCGCGCACGACATCACGTACGTCGGTGAAGTCCCGAGCCGAGTTGAGATTCCCGACCTTTAACACCGGCGCCGCCCCGCGCTCGATGGCCACGATGCCGGCGGCAAAGTCTGGCAGCACGAAGCCGCGACGCTGCCGCGGTCCCAATTGGTTGAACGGGCGAACGCGTACGACATGCGTGCCGAATGCAAGGAAGTGCTGCTGCGCGAGAAGGTCGCATGCGACCTTACTAACGCCGTATGGATCGACGGGCCGCAGCTCTTGGCTCTCCACGACCGGGAAGCATTCGGGCTCGACGCTGCCATACTCCTCGCTACTGCCGACGACCAGTACCCGTGCGCCTGGAGTCTCGAGGCGCACGGCGTCTAGCACGCGCAGGGTCATGACTAGATTGTCGGTCAAGGTCTTCGCGGGATCGGCCCACGCCGCAGCTACCGAGGCCTGCGCGGCGAGATGGAACACGCGATCCGGCTGCGTACGAGCGACAACCGCACGCACCGCATCGGCATCTCGGAGATCGACCGAGTGTCGCGTAAGGCCGGGGATGGCGGGCGCCCGTAGATCAGCCCCAAGGCAGGTTCCATGGACTTCCCATCCCTCCGCCAGGCAATGATCGGTGAGGTGACTGCCGGCGAAGCCAGTGGCCCCGGTGATCAGAGCACGCATCAATCCACGTGCGCCGCATCATGCATCGGGCGGATGCCGGTGAGCGTTTCAGCCATGGGACGATGCTTCTCCTCGATTGTGATGTGCTCAAGTGCAACGGCGGAATGCTACCACATCCGGGGCTTGGCGCGACGGGAGCATGGCGAGCCATTGGGTAGCTGCAGTTGTCAAACATGTATGGGCGTTCATACGGCGCACACCAAGTTTCGCACGTCTTACGACCCGGCATCTCGATTGTGGCGAACTTTGGTGGGATCGCGTGGGTAATTAGACGCCAATTGTAGAGCGTATGTATAGTATTTGTATAGTCTTTGCCTAAGATTCAGACATCCAAGTGAAACCCTGATGCGTAGATATATATAGAGACACGACGGTCCGCTTCCAGGACGCTGCTACAGTGGGGCTAGCGGGTCAGATGTATGGGTATGGCCTGGACGCAGGCAATCGGGACACAGGAGAGAAGCTGCAGTGAATGCAACTGTCATTGATACCGCACAGGAGAATACAGCTTCTGGTGAAGACAGCACGATGCTGTACCTGCGGGACATCAGTCGGATCCCGCGGCTAACGCCGGAACAAGAACTTGAGCTTGGAGAGCGCATCGCCAATGGCGATCAGGAAGCACTCCACATTATGGTGGAATCGAACCTCCGTTTGGTTGTGAGCGTGGCAAAGCGCTACCGGAACGAGGGGTTGTCGATGCTCGACCTCATCCAGGAGGGGAACATCGGGCTGATCAGGGCCGCGACGAAGTTCGATTTCCATCGCGGTTACCGTTTTTCGACCTACGCGATCTGGTGGATTCGTCAGGCGGTAACGCGTGCAATCGCCAACCAGGGCCACACAATTCGTGTGCCCGTACATATCACCGAGGGTATGTCGCGTCTGAATCGTTCGCTACGACTGGTCGAGCAGGACGAAAATGATGCAAATCCAGACCAGACCGCCGAGCCGCACCCTGCCGCGGCGAACGTGCCGTCGGAGAAGATCATAGAGATGGTGAAGATGGTCACCCAGCCGCTCTCGCTCGAGCGGTCGGTAGGTGACGAGAACGACGCGTCCCTCGCCGAGGCTGTCGAGGATACCGATGCCGTTTCACCGCTTGCCGCGGCGGAAAACAGCATGCTGCGCGAACGTCTGGTTATGTTGGTTGGCGGTCTACCCGACCGCGAGCGGAAGGTCATTGAGCTGCGCTACGGCCTGTTCGACGGCCGCCCCCGCACCCTTAAAGAGGTGAGTGGCGCATTCGGTCTCACGCGTGAGCGGATCCGCCAGCTTGAGACCGCCGCGCTCTCGCACCTCCGCGAGGTCGGTGAGGAAGACAACCTGCGAGAGTACTTAAACTAAGCGGAAGCCGCGGTGATCCGCGTGATTTCTAGAAAATACAGCTGTTAGCGCCTGGTGTTTGCGAACACCAGGCGCTTTTTTATGTCGTGTAAACGTTCCAGCGGGGCCTATGCGTCGCCGGCTCGGGCGAAGCCCCTATTCCTCTCGACCAGCGTTCCCGTGCTCCAGCCCAGGATCGTTCTCCGCGGCCTGCCCCGGATGCTGGATGGAACCCGCCGGCCGGCTGCTTGGCGGCGCCACGTCTTCGCGCCAGGTTGAAACAAGCTCATACGCTTGCGCAAAGGCAGGATTGGCGAGCACCTGCCGGCGTTGCGCATAGTTGTCGTCGTTTTCATAGATTGCGAGCTGCCAGAGGATCTCGGGCGGCGCGAGCGGGTTGGGCGCGAGGCCGCCCAGCACCCGCAGGATCCGCCGCTGGATCGCTTGCGGTAACGCCGGATTGCCGGCCAGGGCGTTGATGACCTCCGGAGCTGTGTCCTCAGCGAGCGTGTCGAGAATATCGCGCGACGTGGAAGGGTTGCCTGCCACGACCGCCCTCACGCGCCCGGTCTGGACGCCGGCACGCGAGCGAAGCAGGTCTTCTGGGCAGCTTGGGTTCGCCAGGCAAATACGGCGTACCGCCTCACCACCGGCGCGGAACAGATGCCGCAGCGTTTCCGGCGGCGTCGATGGGTTCGCGGCCACGGCGGCATGGGCATCGGAATCCCAGGTGCGGGCGAGGCGATCGAGCAGGTTCGGAGGCGCCGCGACATTAGCCGCCACCTGCTCCGTCACCACACGTGAATGCACGTCAACTAAGCGGATCAGCTCCACGGAGGTGGTCCAGGGATGTGCCGCGCGTACGGCAGGATCCGGGTCACGCAGCAGGAGATCGAGCGTCTCGCGCGCCGTGTTCGCGTTCCGTGCCACTGCAATGCGGACGAGCGGCGTGGAGTCGTTTGCCAGGCGCGCGAGAACCGTGGCATCAAGCGTTGGGTTCCGAGCAAGATCGGCGCGGCAGCGCTCCGGCCCAGACTCGATGATTCGGTCTATCGTTTGTCGAGCCAAATCACGCCGCCGCGCTACCAACCAGCCATCCCGGAAAGGGACCAGCGCTAGCAAGGTGAGCGCCTGCACGGGGGCGCGCGGGTGTTCGGCGACGGCGACGAGATATGTCGGTACGTCTTTGCGCACGACGGCCTGATGGGTGAGAGTCAGCAAGACGTCCGGCGGCGTTGCGAGATGCACCGC
This sequence comes from Chloroflexota bacterium, assembly GCA_028287725.1. Classification (GTDB taxonomy): domain Bacteria; phylum Chloroflexota; class UBA5177; order JANWHV01; family JANWHV01; genus JANWHV01. The sequence continues at coordinate 4,092 of JAQBPC010000088.1, forward strand.
AACCTGTTCCAGCACAGAATCGTCGTCGTCGCGGGCAAGCGCCCGCAGCATGGCGGCCGGCGCCCAGGGATGCGCGGCAGCCGCCCGCCGCACACCGGCACTGGGATCCCCCGCTAAGCTGAGCAAGACCGCCACGGAGAGATTGGCGTTGCCCGCGGCGGCAGCGCGAATGCGCGGATCTGCGTCGTGGGCGATCAACTCCAGGAATTCAGGCGGCGCGTCCATTTCGCGGATGCGTACGGCCAGCGCCGAAAACGAATCCGCGTCACCAAGGCGCGGATCGCCATAGACGAAGCGATAGCCGGCCGTAAGACGGCTGCGATAGGAACGGAAAAAGCCACCTGGATCGTCCAAGTCCAGGCAACGCACCACGAGTTCGCCAGGCATGCGCCACCCATCCTTCACATTGCTGCTCGCCGTGCGTGCGCCAGTGCACACGCGGCAGACCTAATCTGGCCTCCATTTTCGCAGGTTAGCTCGGGGTAAGAACAGAAAATAGCGGACAAATACGTTGCAAGCCGCGCGAAACTCGCGACGGACCCTTGGTCCGGCCGGTGCGCATATGAGATACCATGGCAGCACAGCCATCATTCTAGCGCATACCTCGTGCTATCACGGGATGTCGAGCGCGGAGCAGGCGTTTCACAGCAGATAAGGGAGCTTCGGGTGGCGATTGCGAAGTTTTTGACAGGTCCGCAGCCCCGAACGGTGCTGGACGCCGCGCCGCTGCCGCCGGACCCGCGCGCGGATCGCGCCGGATTTCTACGGCTGGATCTCAACGAAGATCTCTCCGGTCCACTGGTTCGTGCGCCGCTGCCCCGGCAAAACGACCTGGCCATGTACCAAACGCCACACGCGCTGCAGCGCGACCTGGCCGCGCGCCTCAAGCTGCCGCAGGAGTGCATCAAGGTGACGGCAGGAGCGGACGAAGCGATATACGGGCTGATCCGTGCCTATCTCGACCCGGGCGACCGGATACTCCTCCCGCGTCCTACATTTGTGGAGTTCCCCACGGCGGCATGGAGCGTGGGCGCGGTCGTGGAGCCGGCGCCATATGGCCCCGATCTTACTTTTCCGCTCGAGGCCTTCACAGCAGCCTTGCGGCAGGGTCCGAAAATGGCGGTGATAGTCTCCCCGGCCAATCCAACCGGCGACATGTTGCCACCTGAGCGCGTGCTCGAGCTGGCTGACTCGGCGCAGGGGACGCTCCTGCTGGTAGACGAGGCTTACGCCGAATACGGTGGCCGCAGTGTGCTCGAATCGGGCCCACCGCCGGCAAACGTCGCCGTCATCCGTACCTTCTCGAAAGCCTACGGCCTCGCGGCGGCACGCGTGGGCTATCTGGTGGCGCAGCCGCCGGTGATCGAAGCGGTACGAAAGGTGTTGCCGGCATACTCCCTGGCCGGCCCGTCGCTGGCGCTGGCGCACGCCAACCTCTGTCGCCAGGAGGACCTGGCGCGCCGCGTGCGGCAGGTTCAGGCGGGGCAGCGCAGGATCGCGGCCTGGGGATTGCGGCACGGGATGCACGTACACACGACGTCGACCAACTTTGTGCTGCTTCGACTTGCCGACGATGCAAGCGCGCGGACGTTGACCGCGGAGCTAGAGACACGCGGGATACTCGTGTCAGACCGCACAGCTGTCCTCCCCGGCACGGTCAGAGCCACGGTCGGGGCGCCGAAGCACGTGACTGCATTCCTGCGCGCCATGGAGCAGATAATCCAGTAATTCCCCCCCTATGCGGGTAGCGCGGCGCAGGCCAGTCAGCGCGACCTGCGCACGTCTACCTGGCAGCGTGGAAACATCCCGGCCGGCGGAGCCCGAAGACGTTACCTGCTCGCGCGGTCGTATAGCGTACCTTCGACGTCGACGCGAACGAAGGGGGC
>JAQBPC010000103.1 GCA_028287725.1 Chloroflexota bacterium
CCGTCGATGCTGCACGCGTTGGCTATCGATGCCGAACTACCCACGCTCGAGGGGAACGCGACCAACGCTGGAAGCACTAGCGAACACAGCACCTTCCATGCGCGCATGTTCCGAACCCTCCGGTGCCCATCCCGATATCGTGGTATTGAGAACAGTCAATTGAGGCCCGATATAAGCCTACGGGAGTCATGCAAGCACTGCAAGGGACAATTGCGCGCATACTCAGTCGGCGTATGATGGGTGGGGATGTCTGACGAGCATGAGTTGAGGGACGTGTGTGCCAAAGCGCATTGGAATATTGGTCTGTGCTGCCCTCCTGACCGCCGCATTTGGCTTTGCAACGTTACAGGCCCGCGCCTGTGCCATCGACAACGTTGCATCGGTTCGCGCCGATGGCAGGATCGCGATTCGAAATCTGGCAACGCCGTCCGGACAAGCGGTTTCCCGCTGGGCGCCCTTCGTCTTTCGAACGGCGTTTGCTCATAGTTCCACAATCACATTTTCCGAGGACTTGAGGGAACTTGCACGCACATTGCCCCCGGAAATCGTGCGGGGCCGCTGGCTCTGGCGATTCGGCGACGGTGCCACTACGCGGGGCCAGGTAGTGACGCATCGCTATAAGCACGTGGGCTACTACCTGCTAACCGTTTCCATGCCCCTGCCACGCGGTCAAGGCACATTTGTCTTCGATGCGGTGGACGTACGTGTTGACTGAACCATAACGGTCCCCATGTGGTAGCATAATTGCACGGGTGCAATTAGCGCATGGAGGGTTGGATGGGGCGATGCTTGTTGCTGATCGTCGCGTTTGTCGTCTCAGCGCCAGTATACCTCTTCTCCAACTCCACCCACCTCCCGAGTGAAAAGCACGTGCAGGCTGCTGGTCCTGATGCGGTGCGCGTTGCGAGCAACAATTCCGCTCCGGCGAATCATATGGTCGGTCATGCTTCTACGAACCAGACTAGATCCTCGCGAGATATTGTTGTCGGCCAAGGGCAATTTGCACGTCCCGGCAAACAGGTACTAGCTCACATGGTTGCGTCGCACTCGGACGGTCCTCCCCGCCATTCGTCACACAAAACGGCGCGCAAGCAGCCATTCCTCAACCTGCCGGCCGTTTTGCCGAACCGAGTCTTGAACGTGCCAATACTCATGTATCACCATGTCAGCTCGATTGCTGCCGCCACCGCGCTCAATTACGGGCTCACTGTGACTGATGCAGGCTTCGCCGCCCAACTGTCGTATCTCGCACAGCATCATTATCACACAGTGCTGCTTCGTCAAGTGTTTGAGGCGATGTATCACGGAGCACCGCTACCCAGCCATCCTATTGTGCTCACGTTCGATGACGGATATCTGGACAACTACACTGATGCCCTGCCGATTCTGCGCCGGTATCACGACGTTGCCGAGTTCAACATCATTAGCGCATTCGTCGGCAATACCGTCGGGATCAACAGTTACATGACCTGGCCGCAGCTGAAAACGCTGGTGACCAACGGCATGGAGATCGGATCGCATACCGTCGATCATCAAGACCTCGGCATCGTGCCGTTGACGACGCTTCGCGCTGAGTTGCGCGACTCCCGGAATCTGCTGCAACAGCGTCTTGGGGTGCCCGTGCAATTTATTGCATACCCTTCAGGTGAGCCGTTCCGGCATGGCGACGTTGCTGCCGAGCAGCGAGTTCTGTCGCTCGTCCCGATGTACGGTTACGTCGGCGGACTAATGGATGGGCCAATTACAAGCAGCAGCCACGATGCTCGCATGCCCTTCAAGCTTTGGCGAATCCGCGTTTCGGGCGGCGAGAATATCGCAGCATACGCCGCTTCCTTGCCGGCGTAGGTATTCCTTTCCCGCCCTGTGCTGGCTGTGCCTTCATGTGCCTATGGATACACTGAGGCTGAGGAGCGGAGATTACAAATGACGGTTGAGCGCATCGGCGTTGTTGGCTGTGGCCAGATGGGCGGCGGTATCGCCCAGGTTTGCGCGCTGGCCGAGTATCCTGTCGTGGTCATGGAACAAACGCCAGACTTGCTGCATCGAGGGCTGGCGCGCATAGACGCCCAGCTCGGCCGAGACGTCGAAAAGGGCAAGCTTTCCGCCGACCAAAGGCAAGCCGCGATGGCACGAATTTCCGGAACTACCGATCTCTCCTCCTTGAGCGAATGCGACCTTGTCGTTGAGGCGGTGGTCGAAAACCTCGACGAAAAGAGGCGAATCTTTGCTGCTCTCGACAGGATTGTGAAGCCCGACGCCATTCTCGCCTCGAATACGTCATCCGTATGCATTATGGAAATCGCCGCGGCAACGGAACGCCGTGACCGAGTGGCGGGAATGCACTTCTTCAATCCGGTTCCCGTGATGCCGGTAGTTGAGGTCGTCAAGACCATCGTTACGAGTGACGACGCGATTGACCAGATTTGCGCCGTCGCAGACAAACTCCACAAAACGGTGGTGCTGGCGAAAGACACGCCCGGATTCATCGTCAATCTGTTGCTGGTTCCCTATCTCCTCGATGCGATTCGAGCGCTCGAAGGCGGGGTAGCGTCCAGAGACGACATCGACACGGCAATGAAGCTGGGATGCGGATTGCCGATGGGCCCGCTCACCCTGGCCGACTTTATCGGCCTCGACACCTTGTTGTATATTGGCGATGTACTCCTGAACGAGTTCCATCAGGAAAAGTATGCGGCGCCACCACTCCTACGACGTATGGTGATCGCCGGCATGGTAGGGCGGAAGAGCGGGAAGGGCTTTTACGAATACACTCGTTGATAGTGCCGGAACCGATTGACTGGGCGCAGCGCTGGCTCGGCATGGTCGAAGCTCGCGCAGAGCAGGTCATGCGCTTGCGAGGCGAACGAGCCGGAGAAGCCTATTGGGATCGCCGCGCCGCAACGATGCGCAGGCTACACGGGGTCGTGCCTCCTGACAATCCTGTCATGAGAGTGATGGAACCCTGGTTGAACGAGAATGCCACCGTGCTGGACGTGGGGGCGGGCGCCGGCAGATTTGCTATCGCCTTTGCACCATTGGTGAAGGGCGTTAGCGCAATCGAACCGTCTTCCGCCATGGTGGAT
>JAQBPC010000132.1 GCA_028287725.1 Chloroflexota bacterium
CCAGTCATGGCAGATGGCGGGGAGCATTCCTTATGCGATTCCCGCTAATACCTTTGCGCCTGCCGACGTGCCACGTCATCTTAGCCATCAGCTCACCGTGACGGTGCAGGTGGTTCAGCCGGCAGACGGCCTGTTGTTCGCTCCCGGCCGCCCGGTCTGGTCGAATCTCGCCATGCGCGGTACATATTCGCCCGTGGGCTCGGGCAATGAGCCCACCACCCTGTACGACGCTGCCCCGTTGACGTCCGGCAGTACCTACCGTATCACGGCTGAATTGCCCTATAGCGAGCCGCGACCGGCTGCCAATGGCCCGCCCGCGGACAGCTTTTTTGGACTACTTCCCTCTGACCTCGATCCGCGCATCGCGACATTGGCAGCTAGTTTGACCAGAGGCGCGCCATCGGCGTATGCCGCGGCGAAGAACATAGAGACGTACCTGCGAAGCGGGCGGTTCACCTACGATACGGAAGTTGGCGCCGCCCCGGGTGGTGCAAACCCGATTTCTTACTTCCTGTTCGACAGCCGGCGTGGCTATTGCGTCCACTTCGCCTCGGCAATGGCGTTGTTGGCGCGCGCCGCCGGCTTGCCTTCGCGCGTCGTGGGTGGCTACGTTACCGGCCAGCTGGTGAACGGATCCTGGGAGGTCGCGGGGAAGGATGCGCACACCTGGCCGGAGATCTTCTTCGCCGGTACGGGCTGGGTGCCGTTTGAACCTACTTCAGGCTTTGCTCCTGCATCGCAGGGGCAACACCGCGCTGTGACGCAGCCTGCGCCGAGCGCGATTCCAACCGTGCGCCAGGCACCCGTGCCGATTCCAACCACGGCGGCTCCAGGCATTCACCGCCAATCGCCCGGCCAGCATGGCGCGCTACCCCTGCTGTTCGGGCTGCTTGCAATCGTCGTAGCCGTGGCTGGGGTGGGCATTATGCTGCTACGCCGCGAGGTGCGGACGATTGGCGGTGTCTATCGCAGCATGTGCCGCGCCGCGCGCTGGCTTGCTGTCCGCCCGCTGCCCTCGCAAACACCGAATGAGTTCGCGCAGGCGTTTGCCGAGCGCTCTGCCGCCGAGTATCAGGATGTCTCGCGCATTACGGCCCTCTATGTCGCCGCGCGGTACGGGGACAGGGCGGCCACTGCCGAGGACGTGCAAGATGCGGCCACGACCCTTCGCCGGCTTCGGCGCCGTTGGCTTGCTCATCGCTTCGGCTTGAAGTAACAGCAAGGCATTCCTGCGCGTCGAGTAGCACGGAGTAAGAGATCATCGAAGGTGAAGTTACGATATATCTATCGAAACAGCATGGGGTACCGAAGGGAGGATGCAGATGGGACGTAGGGTAGACAGTCTTCCGCGCGTGAGCTGGCCCGAGGGGGCTCGTTGCGCCGTAACGCTCAGCTTCGACGTCGACGCTGAGAGTGCCGCCTTGAACCGTGGCGAGGAGTATGCAAAGCGACTGACGTCCCTTTCACAGGGCCGCTACGGAATCCATCGTGGCTTGCCGCGCATTCTCGACCTGCTGGATGAGCATGCAATCCAGGCGACCTTTTTTGTCCCTGGCTACACAGCAGAGCAACACGCGGAAGCAATTCGAGAGATTCACCGTAGTGGACATGAGATCGGACATCACGGGTACCTGCACGAACGCCCAGACCGGCTCAGTCCCGAGCAAGAGCTTGTCGTTATTGAACGGGGAATAGCAGCGCTCGACCGCGTAGTCGGGGTGCGGCCGGTTGGCTATCGCTCCCCTGCCTGGGAAATTACGCCCACCACACTACAATGTCTCAACGCATGTGGATTCCTCTACGATAGCAGCTGTATGGGCAGCGATATACCGTACGTTGAACGCCATGGCGACCATCAGATGCTGGAGTTGCCCGTGCAATGGCTCCTCGACGACTGGCCGCTCTTCGGGTTTGATGGTGACAACGGTGGCCAGATATCCAATCCGGACAAGGTGTTTGAGATTTGGGCCGCGGAGTTTGATGGCCTCTACAAAGAAGGAGGCTATTTTATGCTGACCATGCATCCGGAGGTCAGCGGCCGGCCGCATCGAGTAGCGCTCCTCGATCGTCTCATTCGCCACATCCGGGACCATGTCGGTGTCTGGTGGGCGACGGCAGAGCAGGTGGCGCGGCACTCCGCGCCGCAGCTTGCGTAGCCGCTTATGCATCGACGGAACGTGGGTAGGGGCGCTGGTGTGCGATACTTGCCGATTACAGAATGGTAAAGATCCACCCCGACATCTCGTATGTCGATGCCTACCGGTGGCAGGTAGCCACGGTCCCGAAGCTGGGACGAACATTGTATAAGCGGAGAGAGGACAGGCACGTATGCCTGGGATGATTGTTGCGCCCCAGTCTAAAGCCGTGGAGATTGGCGCGCAGGTACTGGAGCAAGGTGGCAACGCGATTGACGCGGCGGTCACGACAGCTTTCGCACAAGGCGTGCTCGATCCGCAGAACTGCGGATTGGGCGGCTTTGGCTCAATGACAATCTACTGGGCCAAAACAGGCCTTCACGAAACAATCTCCTTTCACGGGCGTGCCGGCTCGCGAGTCACCGCGGATATGTGGCAAAAGGCCGTGGTTGAAGAGTACCGCGATGGTTACGGCTATCGCGTGCGCGATTATCTGAATGACGTCGGCTACCATTCCATTACGGCGCCGGGCACCGTGGCAGGCCTATCGACGGCGTTGTCACGCTACGGCACTCGCTCATGGTCAGACTGCATTGGTCCGGCTGTTTCACTCGCACGGAACGGCTTTCCGCTCTCGCCGAGGGACGCGGCGCGCTTTGCCGGCCCACCCGTGGCAGGGAAACCTCACCACATGTCACGCGCGACGCACACGCCGGCCGCGCGTGCGATCTTCACCCGCGATGGTCACTTCCCGTTACTCGAAGGTCAGCTGCTCATCCAAACCGATTACGCGCGCACGCTCGAGCGGTTGGCGGAATGCGGTGCGGATGATTTCTACCGCGGTGGCCTCGCGCGTGCAATGGTCGCGGATATTGACCGGCATGGGGGTTTCGTCACACTGGAGGACCTGGATGCCTATGTGCCACGCCTGCGCCAACCGCTCGTGGGCACCTATCGAGGCTACACTGTGGTCACTGATCCGCCGCCTTCCGGCGGAATGACGCTGCTCGAGATGTTGAACATTGTCGAAGGCTACCCGCTGAGCAATATGGCCTTCAACGGCGAGG
>JAQBPC010000134.1 GCA_028287725.1 Chloroflexota bacterium
CAGCGGCCAAAGGCCTGCTCAGCCTCGCGCTTCATTTTTACGGCATCCCACGGCAGGCCTGTGCGGTCGGACTCTATGGTGATGTCGCTGCGCAGCATTGACGTATCGACCGAGCCTGGACTGATGGAGTTGACGCGTATGTGATATGGGGCGAGCTCCCACGCCAGCGCGCGGCAAAGGGCGATGACCGAAGCTTTGGTCGCTCCATATAGGGCGTGGTCGGTCTGGCCGACGTGTCCCGATACAGAGCCAAGATTCACGATGCTCCCACCGCGTTGCTGCTTCATGATGGGAATGGTGTACTTGCTCAGCAGGAAGGTTCCGCCGAGATTGATATGCACCAGCCGCTCAAATTCTTGCCATGACGTCTCGTCGAGTGGCTTGACCAGCACTACGCCGGCAATGTTGACCAGCACGTCGATGCGGCCGTACTCCGCGACCACGGTATCGACCATGCTTTTGACCGCGGCCTCGTTCGCGACATCGCAGGAGAAGAAGCGATATTCGCCGGTGCCGAATGCTGCGGTTTGGGGCCGGCTTTCGGGATCGAGCACATCCACTGCCGCTACTGAGTAGCCATTCTGCACGAATAACTGCGCGGTGGCCGCGCCAATGCCGCGAGCGGCCCCGGTGATCAGCGCAACTTTTCCGGTCGACATCAGTGTCCACTCCTCGCCGGCTCCGCGATTCCCAGTAGCGCGCGGGCTTGCGCGGGCGTGGCCACCGGGCGGCCCAGCGCGTTGGCCATCCGGACTGTCTGCGCCACCAGCTCGTGTGTGGGCGCGAGCTCCCCGGCATGATTGTATGGGTAATCCTCGGTTCCCACGCGCACATGGTCCCCGAGCAGGATCGCGGCAGCCAGGATATCCTTCTGGTGCTCGCCCATGATGCTTACGGTCACCGCGCACCCCATAGGCAGAAAGCTTCGGCGGTAGTGATACTCCTCGACCGTCGCGGGTGACCATGACCCGCCTGGCCAATCGAAGAAGAGCGTGGTGATGTGCGGCGGCTTGAGAAGCCCCTTACTTATCAGGTACTTGAGGTTCCAGATCGAGCCGGTATGCCAGATCTCGTGTTCGAGACGCACACCGTACTGGGCGGAGAGGCGCGCGTATTCCTCAAGCTCCTCACGGGGATGCAGCACGTGGTAATCGACCTGCGAAAAAGCCTCGTCATGGTGGCTGAGAATGATCGAGATCATATCTCCGCCTTGCTCGAAAATATCCATGCGCCGATCGATAGGAAGGCTCGACATCCCGCATTGCAGGATAAGACTCGTCTCCTCGCGCAGGAGGCGCAGTGTGGTGATCCAATCGTCGGCGTGGAAGTGCAGGACAGCGGTGCCCGCGGCCTCACAGCGACGCGCTTCCCGCACCGTCTCCTCGGGCGTGGTCGGGTACTGTACCTCGGGATGTAGCCAGCAGATATTGGGGGTGGCTGTGATAACCAAGGGTTCCATCGTCAGGTAACTCCAGTTCTGTTGGATGCGAATTCTAAGAGCCCACGTTGGCTCGCGGGATTTATGGTTCTGCGCCCACGCGTGGGGCGTATGATTCACCCTTCAATTCTTCACCGCACCCGCATACAGCCCTTGGGTAATCCAGCGGTACGCAAAGATGTACAGGACGACGATAGGCAATTGGGCAAGAATCACGGCGGCGGCCGGCAAGCTAAACGATGTGAAATACTGGCTCACCGTCAATCGCAAAATGCCTGTTGTGATCGGGAGCACGGACTGGGTGTTCAGGAAGGTCAACGCGAAAATGAACTCCTTCCAGATGGCGATGAAGTTCAAGGTGAAACCCACGACCATCGCGGGCACGCTCAACGGCAGAATAATGTGACGAAGCACACCGAGGTCTGAGCAGCCATCGACGCGGGCGGATCCCTCGAGCTCTCGGGGGAGGTTCGCCATGAAGCCCGTCAGCAGCAGCATCTCGAAGGGCATGCCGTAGACGGCATGAACCAGTATCAGACCCTGCTGCGTGTTGAGCAGGCCGCTTTGATTCAAGACGTTGTACAGGGGAATGATGACCGTTTGCTGCGGCAGCATGAGGGTCATCAGCAGGATTATGAAAAGTGTGCGCCCGGCAGGAATGTGGAAGCGGCTAAACGCGTACGAAGGGAATGCTGCCAGCACCAGCGCGAGCAGCGAGCCTACCGCCGCATACAGCACGCTATTGCCTATGAGCTGACCAAAGTTCAGAACGTTCCAGACCGTGGAATAGGCGTTAAGCGATGCATGCATAGGTAGCGCCATGGGGTCGGCGATGATCTCGTCTTCCGTTTTCAGCGACGTGATAATCGTCAAGATGAACGGATAGATCCAGATTCCGGCGACCACAAACAGGATTCCCGTACAGACAAGCTTTGGGATGCGATAGAGCAAGCTATTCCGTGACACGGATGACGTCGCTTCCCACTCGGCGGAGATAGAAGATTGCAAACACCGCGCTCATCAGCAGGATCACGGTACTGACACTTGCCGCGTAGCCGAAGCGCGTTTCGTCGAAGGCGGTGATGTACATGAAGTAGCCAAGAACGTCGCTGGCAGTGCCGGGCCCGCCCTTGGTCATCACCGCAACCAGATCGAACGCCCGGAGCGCCTCGATCACCGCAAGCATCGTCACGATCATGAAGGTCGGCCGCAGCATGGGAACGGTAATGTGCCACATCGACTGCAGGCCGGACGCGCCCTCGATCTTCGCCGCCTCATAGAGCTCCGGTGATATTTGGCTGAGACCCGCGTCGAACAACATCAATGGAATACCCAGATACGACCAGCCAAATATCGCGATGAGCGTATAGAGCGTGGTGTCGCCGTTGCCCAGAAGGTCCTGGTTGAGCACGCCAAGATGAAACGTTTGTGCGATCCCAC
>JAQBPC010000141.1 GCA_028287725.1 Chloroflexota bacterium
CGGGCCCTCATGCATTGGAAATAGCGGACATCGTTGACCGTATCAACCATGCGCAAGAGACCTGGAAGCTTGTTGGATTTGTTGCTCAGACGGACGACAAGGACGGTGAGGACCGGCGCGGCTTGCCCGTGTTCGGTTCGACGCACGTGTGGGACGAGTACCCCACAGCGCTGGTCATAGCTGAGCCTGAATGGTCAAGTAAGGCGCAGATACCTCGGCAACGCCTCACCTCACTAATCGACCCCAGCTCATTTGTATCGACCAGCGCGCAGATCGGTCTTGGTTGCATCATATATCCGAACTGTTTTGTTGGTTCTGATGTCAGAGTTGGTGACTTTCTCTTCTGTTTGGCGGGAAGCGTCATAAATCATGAAGATGTGATCGAAGACGGAGTTACAATCACCGCCTCAGTCACCGTGGCCGGCAACGTGCACATCGAAGCGGATTGCTATCTAGGGCAATCGTGCACTATTCGGGAGATGATTAGAATCGGTCGTGGAAGCCTTATTGGTATGGGTAGCGTCGTGCTCGGCGACGTCGCGCCCAACAGTATCATGGTTGGAAACCCGGCTCGAAAGTTGGGCGCGAGACACCATAAACTGGCAGGCGCAAGTGTCCTAAGAAGAGCCAGGTGGCTCGTCCGCAAAGGGGCAAAGGCCATTCAGCAGAAAGCTTCTGGCGCGAAAACGCGGGTGTTAACGCGGGTTTTCCCGTAGCATTACCGGCTTCAGAGACGCAGTGCGTCGCCGACTGGCCAATTGGACGATCACGACAAAGTACTACGTGGAATAACAGGAGGCCGGTTATGGTCCAAAAGCTATCCATGCATTGGGGTTTGACTGGAGGGAATAGGGGCAGTAGCTGGGGAGCACTCCTAGGAGTAGCTCTGCTGCTGCTCAGTCTTCTGGCGCCGGCAGCGGTGCACGGCACGTCGGTGGCTGCCGTGAATAATGCCAACGCGTGGTCGACCTCCAACCCCATGCACGTCGCGCGGCAGGGCCATTCGGCGACGCTCCTACTCGGTGGGCAAATCCTCGTCTCGGGCGGGTGCTGCGACTCGGCAGGTAAAGTGTTGGCAGGAGCCGAGCTGTACAGTTCGCATACAGGACAGTGGCAGACAACTGGGCGCATGCTCGTTGCGCGCCAGGGACAGACAGCAACCCTGATGCCGGGTGGGCAGGTTCTCGTCTCGGGCGGGTGCTGCGACGCGAAGGGCCTAGCCTTAGCTAGCGCAGAAATATACGATCCACACACAGCCCGCTGGCGGGCGACCGGATCGATGCATGTCGCTCGCCAGGGACAGACGTCGACCCTGCTGCAGAGCGGGCAGGTCCTTGTCGCCGGCGGCTACATCCATTGTTGTAATCGCCTAGCGAGCGCCGAGCTGTACGACCCACGCACCGGCCAGTGGCGGTCCACCGGCAACATGACCGCCGCACGCTCCAACCACACCGCGACGCTGCTCCCAAACGGGCTGGTGCTCGTGGTCGGCGGTGGTCTGCTCGCCAGCGCCGAGCTGTACGACCCGCGCACTGGGCGATGGCGGACCACCGGCAGCATGGCCGCCCCGCGCTCCAACCACAGCGCGACGCTGCTCCCGAGCGGGTTGGTCCTGGTGGCTGGCGGAGGCCTGCTCGCTAGCGCCGAGCTGTACGACCCGCGCTCGGGAAAATGGCGGACCACCGGCAGCATGGCCGCCCCGCGCTCCAACCACAGCGCGACGCTGCTCCCGAGCGGTTTGGTCCTCGTGGCCGGAGGGTGTTGCAACGCTGTGGGTCGGGCGCTGGCCGAGGCTGAGGCATACGACCCGCGCACGGGGCGATGGAGCACCGCCGGCCACATGACCGTGGCGCGCTCCAACCACTCCGCAACCCTGTTGTCAACTGGGCAGGTGCTTATCGCCGGCGGTTGCTGTGGAAATTCCTATCACACTCTTACCAGCAGCGAAATATACAATGGCAAACTGCAATCCGGTTTGCGCTGATTACTCTACACCACTTATGCGGTCCCAAGTTGACCTGCCGGACCGTTATTCCGGGTATTGTGGGCTCTCCAAACCAGATTTGGCTAGAGCCCATCGCAGAAAACTTAGGCTACGATGCTACGAGGCACATATTGCATGAGGTTGAAAGTCTTCTAACCAAGTCGCGAACGGTTCGCCGCCATAGTATCATTATCGAAATCGTCTACCGCCTATGCATTACACGAGTACATATTCCAAAACGTAGTTATCGGCAATTGGTGTTACAACTTGTTCCCACATCAACCAACGCACATTGCTGGGCGCTTGAGATTCTTGAGATGACAAGCACTTGTCTCATCTTCAGCTCGCGAGAGCTCGGCAATTTCAGCCGAGGGCGCTGCTATGGGTGACCGACCGAAACATCTTCGCCTCCTGGCGGTACAGACCACCAGCTCGGTGACATCCGAGGTGATTGTTCTCCATACGCTCCTCAAGAGTCTCTACCCCCTCTCGCGTGAGAATGGGATACCGGTCGATGTGCTGCTCATTCAAGGAATTGATGGTCACGCGAACAAAGCAGCTGGCCGCCAAGCTGCCGGTTTGTTCCGCCAGATTCCGAACGTTACCGTGCTCGAGCTGAACGTGGGCAAGCTTGGCCAACACGACAGCCCTCGTTTCGATAGAGTCATGAAGATTCGTGATCTGCTCTATCTGCAATTGGCCAAGCGAAGTCTCTTTGCCAAAGTACGTTCATTTCGACCACACGTGGTGTATTCTGCTCAGCAAGTCTGGGATCTTCGCATTGCCACACCTCTGGCCGGCAGCCTCGCCTGCGCGCAGGTTATACATTTGCACTACAATGTCGGCCCAGCGCTGGGTCCGGGTGTTGTCGACGCACTGCGGCAGGCGCAAATGGTGATAACAGTGAGCGATTTCATTCGAGATGACGCCCTCGCTCATGGGGTCGCGCCCAGCCGGGTGCATGCGCTCTACAACAGCATCGCTGTACCTAGGGAGCTATCGCTACTGGAGCGCCTTGGGGTTAGGCAGGCCGTGCGCGCTGAGCTTGGGCTGCCGGAGGATGCCCTAATTGTGGGCATGGCCGGACGCATAAGCCCTTCCAAGGGCCAGTTGCAGCTCATGGAGGCGATGGTTCCGTCTCTGATAAGGGATCCGCGGGTTCATCTCGTCTTGGCGGGCAGCGAAAATCCCGCGCGAAATGGCATAAGCGATAGGATCATGCACGCCGCGCAAAAGCACAACGTCACCTCGCAAGTGCATCTGCTGGGCCATCGCTCAGATGTGCCGCGAATTCTGGACGCGATTGATCTGTTTGCCCACCCTACCCGAAATGACCCATGCCCTCTCGCCGTCTTGGAAGCTGCGGCTCACGGGCTTCCCATTGTCGCATGGCGAGAGGGAGGCACAGCAACGTTAGTACGTGATCAAGAGACGGGTCTTCTGGTCGAGCCAATGGATGTCGATGGACTGGCTCATGCGCTGCAAACGCTGATCACCGATCAGGGTATGCGTGACGCGATGGGAAAGATGGCGCGTGAACGCACGGCGAGCATATTTAACCCCGATGCGGCCGCCGCCGACTTTCTCTCGCTGCTTGAAATGGAACGAACGCGGGAGCTACGGTTCACGCACCGCGAGGGTACTACAGTCGCCGAGCAAGGTAGCTGAAGCGCGTAGATAGCATAGTAAAATGCACTGTCCAGTATTTGGAAGGAGGCATCTTTGGAGAACTCTGCAAGCCCAGTGACACCGCTTCTGTCGGTAACTGTCCTAAACTATAATTACGCGCGGTATTTGCCGCAATGTATCGATTCTATTCTTAGTCAGACATGTAGTGACTTTGAGCTGATCCTGATCAATGACTGTTCGACCGACAGTTCTCTAGACGTTATTGAGCGATACAGGGGCGATCCGCGAGTCCGCGTGGTCAATCACGAGAAAAATAAAGGGTATATCGCCTCGCTCGTTGAGGGGGCACAACTATCAGTCGGTAAATATATTACCGTGATATCTGCCGATGATTACTGTGTCTCGAACCAGGCGTTTGCAAAACTCCTCGAGCTCCTTGAGGCCGACGAAAAAGTTGTTCTCGCGTACTCGGCACACGGGCTTTATGGCGATGACGGCATTCGTACGTACTTACGTCGCCCTCATCCGCAATCGCGGGTGCGCACCGGGCCCGAGGAATTCCAAGACCTTGTGCAAGAAAACTACATTTTGCACTCCGGCGCTGTTATTCGTGCAGGCGCATATCATGCCGTTGGCGGGTATGACCCGTCTGCTCGGTATGCGCCCGACACCATCATGTGGATGATGCTATGTAGCCAAGGCAAGGTTGCATATTGTGCCGACGAGCTCTTCGCATACCGTGTGCATCATTCAAACATGTCGACCAGCCATGGAGGGATACGCGACGGCCTGAGGGAAAGCCTAGAAGGAATAGACAAGGCATACTCGGCATTGCGTGGCTCTGCCGGTATTAACGACAGCTTGTATCGCCAGGCCGTCAAACGTAATCTCGTCGCAGCGGCAACCGACAATATTTTTGCCGGCCGTATTCAAAACGGCTGGTACGCGTATTTGTGCGGCGCGCGCATCCACCCCATCTGGACAGTCGTTCAGAAGAGAACGCTCATCCTACTGTTGCGCACTGTACTTGGCGCGCGCTATTTTCTGCTGCTGAAAGGCGCCTTGCAACGAATACCACGGGGAACCACGTAGCAGGGCCCGTGGCTGCAGCCACGACAGTTTCTTGTTGGTACCCAGCTGCATATCGTCAGCAAGTCCTGACTTGTTGGAGACACTGACGATTAACGTGACGCCTCGTGGTAGTGCGCATTCCCTAATTCAACGAGTGACGTAGCGGAGCCACGACGCGCTCGTTGCGTCGAGTCCCTGCAGCCTGCGCGGAAGTAGGCCGCTGCCGGCCCCAAGTACGTGATATTGGCGTGTCTGCGAGTTTGAAATACTCAACAGATAATGTCCTAAATGCCTTAACTTGCTCGTGCGCGACGACGCTAGCCTTAACGTCTCTACTTCCGACACATATCAGGTTAACGTAA
>JAQBPC010000150.1 GCA_028287725.1 Chloroflexota bacterium
AAAATTCGGCCAAAGGACCACCAAGCGGAGCCCACACACGATCGCGGCCAGCGAAGCGGATCCAAAAGGCAACCAAAGGACCACCAAGCGGCGCCTACCCATGATCGTGGCCGGCGAAGCGGATCCACCAGAAAACGAAAGCGCCTCCAGGCACTGCCTTTCACTCACCGCAGCAATTTTCCGGCCTTGTTGTATTGACCGTGTTCGCCCTAGGCTGGTACGATAACGCAAGTCAGTCGATATTGATTCTCTATAGCACACGACTATCAGGCCGCAATGGCATTGCCTGAATGCACTCATTGGGATGCGGTTGACCGCAAAAGCGAGGAATAGTCTTGCAGGCGAAGTTGATTTTCGGTCTCAGGCCGGACTTAAAGGGATTGGGTAGCGCTAGGGTGGGAATACGGTTACTCGCAGCAGCGATTCTCTTGGGTGCCACAGTAAACGCCGCCCCTTGTCCTGCTAGGGCAGCGGGGACGATTATCAACGCAGTCGCCTCGACCAATGTCTACGCCGACGTCATCTCCCAACTCGGCGGCAGCCACGTCCGGGTGATTGGAATTCTCAGTAATCCCAACACGGATCCCCATACCTATGAGTCGAGCACCGTGGACGCCGGCGCCGTTGCCAGAGCAACGTTGTTGGTGAAGAACGGTATCGGTTATGACAACTTCATGGGCAAGCTGGAGGCCGCCTCCCCGAGCGCCAAACGGGTGGTGATCGATGTGGGCATGTCGCTGGGTTACAAGGGCGGTGTGAACCCGCATCTTTGGTACAAGCCGGACACCATGTCCCGCATCGCACCGCTCATCGTCGCCGCCCTTGCCAAGCAGGATCCGGCGGACAAGATGGCCTTCGAAGCTAACCTGAAGACGTTTCAGGCGTCGTTGCGGCCGTGGTTTAGCCAGATTGCCGCGATCAAGAAGCGCTACAGCGGTACGCCGGTGGCTGTCACCGAGCCGGTCTTCGATTACGCGGCGCAGGCAGCCGGGCTGAATATCTTGACACCCTATACGTTTCAGGCGGCGATCATGGGCGGAACTGATCCCTCGCCACAGGATGTGCAGCGGCAGAAGAACTTCTTCAGCCAGAAACAGATCAAGGTATTCTTCTACAACCAGCAGGCAGTCGCGCCGATCACGGCCCAATTGCTCGGCCTTGCCCATGGGAATCACATTCCGGTGGTCGGCGTCTACGAGACCAGGCCGGTGCACAAAACATTCCAGCAATGGATGATCGCTGAGATGAGTGCCGTACAGCTCGCGCTTTCCAAGGGCATTTCCACCGAGCAGATCCACTAAGGATGGTCAATCCAGCTATGGAGACGTTGGTTCTGCGCCTGGACCAGGTGGCGCTGCGGTTGGGCGGGCGGCCCGTGCTACGCGATGTGAGCCTCGATCTGCGGGCTGGCGAGTTTGTAGGGCTCATCGGCGCCAATGGGGCCGGCAAGACCACACTGCTTCGTGTGATCCTTGGGCTACTCCGTCCGAATTCGGGCAGCGTGGAGGTGCTTGGGCGCCCGCTTCGTCGCGGGAATCCCGCCGTTGGCTACGTACCCCAGAAGCAGCAGCTTGACCCGGAGACACCGCTGCGAGGGCGCGATCTTGTAGCACTGGGAATAGATGGGCAGCGCTGGGGTATCCCGCTGCCCAGCCGGAAACGGCGGATGCGGGTCGACGAGGCTCTGCGCGCGGTCGACGCCATCCACTACGCCGACGCGCCGGTAGGCAAGCTGTCGGGTGGGGAGCAGCAGCGTCTGCTCATCGCTCAGGCCCTGCTCGCCGACCCTCAGATCCTCCTGCTTGACGAGCCGCTCTCCAACCTGGACATTCGCAGTGCCAACGAAGTGGTACAGCTGGTGGCCCGCATCGGGCGCGAACGCGGCGTGGCCGTGCTGCTGGTGGCGCACGACATGAACCCCATGCTTGACGTGATGGACCGCGTGCTCTATCTGGCCGAGGGTCGCTCCGCCATCGGCCGCGTCGATGAGGTTGTGCGGACGGAGGTGCTGAGCCGGCTCTATGGCTATCCGGTGGACGTTCTGCATGTGCGCGGGCGTATTCTGGTAGTGGGAGGCGCCGAGATGCTGATGGGCGGGCAGCGGGAACACGAGGTACACACACATGAATAACCGGGCGGCACTCTAGCGAGGAGCGGATCGTGGACTGGGTGCGGCAGTATCTCTTCTCGCCCGATATGTTCAGCAACGACCAGGTAACCGGCGCCCTCCTGGCAGGCGGCGTAGCGGCGCTGATTTCGGCCCTGCTCGGCTACTTCGTGGTGCTGCGCGGCCTATCCTTTATCGGCCATGCCGTCACGGACATCGGCTTCACGGGCGGTGCGGGCGCGGCATTGCTGGGACTGAACGCGCTCTGGGGTTTGGTCGCCTTCAGCGTGGCGGCGGCACTGGGAGTGGGAGCACTGGGTAACCATGCAAGGGAACGCGACGTAGCTACAGGGATAATCCTTGCTTTAGCTCTTGGCGTCGGCGCCATGTTCCTCTATATCAATACCCGCTTTGTCAGCGCTCCATTCACCCTATTCTTCGGCAGCATCTTCGAGGTTGATCCGCAAACGACTCGCATCATGGTTGTAGTCAGTCTGGCGTGCCTTGCCGTCTTGGCCGTGCTGTACCGACCGTTGCTGTTTAGCTCGGTCGCGCCGGAAATCGCCACCGCGCGCGGCATGCCGGTCCGGCTGATCTCCGCGGTTTTTCTGGTATGTATGGCGATTGCCGTGGCTGAAGCTGCGCAGGTAGTTGGCGTCTTGCTTTCGACTGCCTTGCTGATCGGCCCGCCCGCCACCGCCGGCTATCTCGTCGCTCGACCAGGGCTTGGCATGTTGCTGGCCGCGGTGATCGGTCTGCTGGAGACTTGGTTAGGAATCGACCTTGCCTACGTGAGCTACAATTGGCCGCCCGGCGGCAAGGGTTGGCCAGTCAGCTTTTTCATCACCGCGCTGGTCCTGCTGTTTTATCTATTGGCCCGCCTTCTACGTCCAGTATTCCGCCGCGCCGACACCCCGGCTCGGTTCCGCGTGCCTGAGGCTGATGCATGGACCGCCTGATTCAGCCCACGATGTTCAGCCAACCCTTCATGCAGAACGCCCTGCTGACCGGCACCATCACCGCGATCGTGGCCGGGCTCGTAGGCTTCTTCGTGGTGCTGCGTGGGGTCAGTTTCGCCGCCCACGCCCTGGGTCAGATCGGCTTCGCTGGAGCGGCCGGCGCGGTACTAATCGGCGTGGCTCCGCTCTGGGGCCTTGTGGTCTTCGCCCTGGGCGGCGCCATTGGACTGGGGGTGCTGGGAGTCAATGAGCACGGGCGCGACGCCACCACTGCGCTGGTATTGGTCGCCGCATTAGGGCTGGGCGCATTGTTCATTGCATTGAACAGCACCTATGCGACGGAGGCTTTTTCGCTGCTGTTTGGCACGATTGTTGGCATCAGCCGCGACCAGGTTTGGCAAACGGGCGTACTGGCGGTTGCATGCATTGTAGGGCTGGCTATACTGTACCGACCGTTACTGTTGGCAACGGTAAATGTGCAGATGGCGGCCGCACGAGGCGTGCCGGTACGCTTGTTGGGGAGCCTGTTCCTGATGTTAGTTGGTGTAGCCGCCGCCGTGACCATCCCCACGGTTGGCACGCTACTGATCTTCAGCCTGATGGTGGGGCCAGCCGCGGCGGCCTGTTATCTCACAAATCGGCCGGCCGCGGCGATGGGGCTGGCCGTGACGCTC
>JAQBPC010000172.1 GCA_028287725.1 Chloroflexota bacterium
GACACTAGCCGTCGCCGCGCTAGATGTCGACGCGCCTGCCATCGTGTCGACTTCGGTCGTATCCGATGTCGGAATATCGTTGGTGGTGGGGACGGGCCCCGGCTTCACCCCCAAGACCACAAGGTCCGTTGGCTGAGCACGAGTCTGGTCAACAAACCCGTTGCTGGCAACCGCGACAGCACCGGCGCCTACCAGCACTACAAAATGTCGCCGTGTTAACCTGTGCGTCATTTGCTCACTCCCTGCAGAGTGTTGGTTGTTAGAAAGCGCCGGCTTCCCTCCGGCATCACGGTGCCAATGCCACTGGGGCTGTCGTGATGGTACGGAGGTCTAGCTTAATTGAATCCACGTTGCGACTGAAGGAACACCATTGTTGTCTGTAATGAACAGCATGTAGAATCCTGGCGGCGCGATATTCGAGCGACCTGTGACCGAGGCAGTAAGTGTTGTGCTCGTTCGCGCTGTTATCGGCACATCCACGAGACGCTGCTCCGTATCGCAAGAATGTGTGTTTGCCGATGCCCGTATCAGGCTGACCCATTTGATTGTCGCGGCTTGTGGAGTCTGAATCGTGATTGTCGCACCATACTTAGACGTAGTGGGCGCGCTCTGAATAACTGGGCGGGGCCGTGACATGTAGGATGGGCTGTAGATTTCCAGTCGCAGCTCGTTCGTGCCTCGCGACGGGTTCCCGCCCGCGGTAATGACACGCCCGTCGGGCATTAGCAGCGCAACCGAATGGTAGACACGAGGGACGGACGGTGTTTCAGCAGTCGTCCACGTGTTCGTTGCCGGGTTGTAGATCTCGGCAGGTAGCATCGACGTGCTCGTATTTTCGCCCATTCGACTGCCGTTACAAACGAAGACGGTGCGATCGGGCAAAAGCACCGCATTTACGTGCATGCGCGCGAACCGCAGCGAGGGCGCGGTCGCGTACGTGGGGGTCGCCGCAGTGAAATCGGCAATCGCGACCCGATTCACCGCTATGCCGCTAGGATCGCCACCGCCAAGGATCATAATGCGCTGAGCCTGTGCCGGCGGAAGTAATACGCTCGTCGCCTGATCAGTAGCGTTGGCAGCAGCTAGCCCGCTCACAGGTGTTTCGGTTATCGCTTGCGAGAACGTACCAGGAATTGTGAGGACGCGCGGGCCGACCCCGTTGTTGCTACCCATACAGCCGCCACTGAAAAATATTCGGCCACTGGCCAGCAGGAACAGCTGCGCATACATCGGGATGCGACTAGTCGAGGGGAATGCATTCCAGCCGTTGGCGAACGTCACGGAATATATTTCTGGCTGATTATTCAGGTTTCCGTTTTCGTCGAGACCCGATAGAGCAAAGATGCGCCCGCTGCCCAACGTCAAAACCGTGGGATACCATCGCCCATGATGCATGGAAGGCTTAGTCAGCCAATTTCCGGTGCCGGGGTCGAAGAACAGCGCGGTCGGCAAGCCCTGGAATGGGTCATAGCGTATGGTCCCTCCCGCCACCATCAAATGACCTTCAGATCGGAAGGAGTGCCCCGCACAGAACAGGTCCAGTGGGTGACCCGATGCGTTTAATGGAATCGCTGGGCGCGTGAAAGACCCGGCCGTCACGTCCCAAACAGCGCAGGCATTGAGGAGGTTCTGGTCAGAGGTGTTGGATGGATTATTGCCCGAACCTGCGACCACCAACACTTTTCCTGTACGCAAAAGTGCGATATGTATGGGCAGGATCGGGGCTTGATACGGCAAGACTTGCCAACGTCCCATCGGGGAATCTCCTAACCTCCGAACGATAGTAAATGGTTGCCTTCAGCAGGAGATTCTGCCTGATAGGTTCCAGTTGCATGGGCGCATAGAGATGGTGCTGAGGTCTTAGGAGGCCTCCCCATGCTTCCTCGCAATGGGTCTTCGTGTACTCGCGGTGCAGATACCGTAAACCATATGCTCGACTGCGCAGTGGCGAAATATCCAACTGGTATACGCTTCGCGGGCCAAACGTATACCCACTTACCACGAGCGGTACAGCTCGGCCGTGTGCCGCACATCTACGGCTCGAGTAACGAGAGGACTTGGGGACCGCGTCGCCATTTTAGCCGAGAGCTTGACCGCCGATACACTTTAGCGCGCCGATTGCTACTCTAGAAGCACGAACAGTTCTTACGCAGCATGCGGACACGGTATGACAATGGCGCAGAGCATCGCGGTCATAAATGATGACAGGACCTTCCTCTCGCTGATGTGCGAGCTTCTCGCGTCCGAGGGATATGAGCCATACGCCATACCGGAGGCCAGTGAGGCGTTTCATCAGCTGCGGGCTGCCATACCCGACGCGATCATCCTCGATATTCGACTCGGTAACCCTACCGGTTGGCAGGTACTCGAGCTGATCAAACTCGACCCGAACCTGGCCCACATTCCCGTGATAATCTGCTCAGCGGATGTGCGCTCCCTTGTGGAACGGCATGACTTGCTGCGGAAGCATGGGTGCCGCGAGTTGGCGGTGCCGTTTACACTCGACGAACTGCTGAGCATGCTCCGAGAGGAACTGCAAAGCCGATCTCACTAGAGTCCTGCATTGTTCGCAAACAGCGCACATGCGGGCCAATCAAGGTAGATCGAAGTACACCTGATAATTCAACATACTTCTATGCGGAGCGGTCATGCTTCAGGGCGGCCACTAATTCGACCACGACGTTGACTGCACATTACCCCGCATATGGCTGACATGCAGCGGGGCGATCGGTATGGTGTGGCCGCACTGTGGGCCGGCCGCGCTGTCGCAAACAACAACGAGAACCTTGGGAGGCATCATGCTCGCGCCGGCACGTCTCCGGACGTCCGCGCCGTTCCAGGCACCATCTGACGACGTTATCGCAGTGCGCGACTTGACCAAGGTCTATCCGGGCGGTATTGAGGCAATAAAGGGAATCCGCTTTTTTGTGCGGGACGGTGAGTTCTTTGGCTTTCTTGGCCCGAACGGGGCCGGAAAATCGACCACGATCAAGATCTTGATAACGCTGTTAGCGCGTTCGAGCGGCGAGATTTCGGTGCTGGGATACGACGTTTCTTCCGAGGCTTCAACGGTTCGTCGCCTGATCGGATATGCCGCCCCCGAAGCGTGCCTCGATCTCGAACTCACCGGGCGCGAGAATCTCTCAATTCAGGGCAGCCTCTATCACCTGGACCGCGCCACGACAAGGCGGCGCAGTGCGGAACTCATCGAGCTGATGGACCTCGGCACCGCGGCCGACCGCAAGGTGGAGACGTATTCAGGCGGGATGCGCAAGCGCGTCGACCTGGCATGCGCACTGATCCATAAGCCGCGTGTGCTATTCCTCGACGAGCCTTCGAGCGGTCTGGATCCACAGAACCGCGCTGTAGTTTGGCGCTATCTGGAACGCCTCAACAAAGAGGAAGGGCTGACAATATTCTTGACGACACACTACATGGAGGAAGCCGACCGCCTTTGCGACCGATTAGCCATAATCGATGACGGCATAATCAGCGCCGAAGGCAGTCCCGCAGACCTAAAGGCGAGCATCGGCGGTGCTGTCGTCTCGATTGTTTTCAAGACGTCCGGTGGGCGTTCGGCCAACGAGCAGGCTCGGCAGGCGCATGAGCTCGTGAAAGCCTTTCCATTCGTGAGCAACACGAGACTCTCTCACGGCGACGCAGCCAGCGTGCTGGCTGCCGCTGTATCTAACGGCGGCGAAAGCATTCCGATATTGTTGCGGGTGCTGGCCGAGGCGCGTCTGGACGTCACAGATGTCAGGTTGACCAGTCCCACGCTTGATGACGTCTTCCTGAAGTACACAGGCGTGCGAGGTGTCCAGGTTGAACCCATACAGTCGGTCGTTGTACACGGGTCCTGATGACGACCGCGCTGGACGTGCCGAGCAGCGCTTCGGCGTTCGCACAGGGGAGGGCAGACCATAGTAAATGACGACTTCCGCACCTGCTACTCTTGCTCCGCTTTCACCGCCCGTAGGTACCGGTGCAGGAAGTATTGTCCGCGATAGTGCAACAATCTACCGCCGCGCCACTATGCGTATGCTGCGCGCACCGGTGCAACTCTACGTCTCGCTCGTACAACCGTTGGTCTGGTTCGTGCTGTTCGGGCAACTCTTCAGCCGCCTGACAACCGGCTTTGGGATGGCAGCAGTACTGACCGGCCAGAACCCCATTGTTGCACAGTTCGGAACGGCCAACTACTCGGCCTTCTTTCTTCCGGCAATCATCATTCAAATGATGTTGTTTGGCGCAGCCAACTCGGCGCTCGGCATCATCACCGATGACCAATCCGGATACCTGAACCGTCTGCGAGTCGCGCCGATCAACCGTCTCGCCATATTGGCGGGGAACCTACTGGCCGACCTGACGCGTATGCTGCTCCAAGTGGCGATCCTCCTCCTCGTCGGCCTTTTGTTTGGAGTTCGTTTCGAGTACCCCGGTCTGCTGCTCTTTACCTTTGTGCTCGCGGCGCTGTTTGGGCTAATGATGGGCGGCGCCGGCATTTTCGTTGCATTGACTACTCGCAATACGCAAGCCACATTCCTTTTGCTTAACTTCTTCATGGTGCCGCTCCTCTTCACCAGCTCGGCGCAGCTTCCTGCTGCTCTCCTACCGGATTGGCTGCAGACGGTATCGCACTTCAATCCAGTCACCTATGCCATCAATGCAACGCGCGTCATCGTGACTGGGCTCAACGCGCAACAGGTAGCCGCAGGCGAGAGCGTCATGAGTGTTATCGGGTTAGGAGTTGGAGTAATGCTCGTGCTGGCCACATTGGCGCTGACCGCGGCAACGCTTCGGTTCCATACGCTGGTGCGGTAGGCGACGTGAATTGCACACAGGCCGGTCTGGGGTCCATCCCCGGACTGGAGTTGCATTGCCGAAAATTGCAGTGCAACTCCAGTTAGGTTAGACAACCTAACCTGTGCGTTGGCGGCATGGAACGCCCGACGCCGTACCTCGCGCGTCCCCAGAGCGACGACACGGTTGTGAACGGCAGCGTATCCCTTTGCCGCCGAATACGTATGCATCTCACCGCAGCCCAACTTAAGCCAACCGACTTGCGGACCGGTCATAAGGCGATCGCGGCCCTCGGTAGTCCGCAAACTAGTGGCGCAAGCTGGCTCAACCATTACCCACAGCGTGAGTAATTGACCCGTCGGGCAGTTTACAGCTATATAAACTAGGTCATTCCAGAAATAAATCGGCGTCACGCCACCCCGGCCGACACCGCCGATCGGGTAGACAGCGGGCCGTTGTCGCGCCCGCGCCGACGAAGGAGAACCAGGCGTACTGCTCGCAACTGGCCAGATCGAGCCAGGCGACACAGACGGAGACTGCGAAGGCGGGCCCGCTTAACAGATGGAGACTCGATGAGCATGGCAACGAGGACGGACACGCAGTCGGCTGCGCTGCACGCCGCAGACAGCCACGATCTGATCCGCGTGTACGGCGCGCGCGTGAACAACCTCAAGGACGTCAGCGTCGAGCTCCCGAAGCGCCGGCTGACGGTGTTCACCGGCGTCTCCGGCTCGGGCAAGAGCTCGTTGGTGTTTCATACGATCGCCGCGGAGTCGCAGCGGATGATAAACGAGACCTACAGTGCCTTCGTGCAGGGTTTCATGCCGACGCTGGCGCGGCCCGACGTCGACGTCCTCGACGGGCTGTCGACCGCGATAATCGTCGACCAGCAGCGGATGGGTGCTGGCGCTCGCTCCACTGTCGGCACCGCCACCGACGCCAACGCCATGCTGCGGATCGTCTTCAGCCGGCTCGGCGAGCCGAGTGCCGGGCCGTCGTTCCACTACAGCTTCAACCTGCCCGCCGGCGCCTGCCCGCGCTGCGAGGGCATGGGCAGCGTGACCGACATCGACCTCACCCAGCTCTACGACGACTCCAAGTCGCTGAGCGAGGGCGCGATGACGATCCCCGGGTACACCGCTGACGGCTGGGGTGTGCGCATCTTCACCGGGTCCGGCTTCCTCGACCCCGACAAGCCGATCCGCGACTACACCAAGAAGGAGCTGCACGACTTCCTGTACCGCGAGCCGACCAAGGTGAAGGTCGGGGACATCAACATGACTTACGAGGGTCTGATCCC